>JACMLK010000080.1 GCA_014379665.1 Saprospiraceae bacterium
ACTCATTGGCATCTACTGATGTAACAGTTGCACCTGTCGGTAAGGTAAGGTTATGGGCTCCCAAAACCACTTTGTTATTATCATTCACAAAATTAAGATCACCTACAATAGCGAGTGGGCTTAACAATGTAATATTATTGGCTGTTTTGGACATTTCCACATTTCTCAACATTGCACTGCCGCTGGTTACATTTGAATTGGTAGAACCAATAAATCTGACCAGAGAAGGATTTGCAGAGGTAAATGTAGCTGCGTTGGTAAATGCACCCTGAACTTCAAGTGTGCCGTTATTGGTCACCGTGCCTGTATTGTTGATAAAGTCTGTTTCCACTCTCAGGGTAGCGCCTGACTGAATGGTCACTGTCGCTCCATTATTGACAAACTGGGCTTGTGCTGCCATAGTCACCAATAAGAGAAACAATAATAGGTTAAATCTTCTCATGTGATTCATTTATTTAAATGATTTAAAATTTCTGTAAAAATATATCAAATATTAATATTAAAAACAAAAATGTAGTAAAATGTTAAAAATTCTTAGTAAACGGTATCTTTTAACAATTGAATGGTATTTTGTTATTCAATCTTTAAAAAATAAATAATCTCGGAATTTAACTAAACGGCAGCATATTCATTTTTCATTATCAGCGATTAAACCAATTCTGAACTGTAAATATACGAAATTATTCACAAATACAGACCTATCTGGCCATTAATTCAAGTCATCTATACTTTTTAGTTAGTAAACGGGCAATAATAATGAGTAAACAGATAAATGGACCTTAAGTTATTGCTATAAAAAGGTAATTCCTCCTATTATCAAACGATTAAAAGGATATTTCCCCTACCTGTCATTTTTGTATAGTTTTATGTAGTACCATTTATAAAATGATTTTAGATTTATAAAGAAGTTTCGATAATGAATTTTATGAACAAAATCAATCATGGTAGTTTATAAAAAGCTATTTTTGCCATCCAAAATATTTTTTTACCAATGCGGGATAAAATACAACGGTTACAGGATTATAAAAGCAAAGCCCTGCTTGGAGGAGGTAAAGAGAGGATTAATAAACAACATGAAAAAGGCAAACTCACTGCCAGGGAACGAATAGATCTTTTACTGGACCGGGGTTCATTTGAAGAAATAGGCATGCTGAAGGAACACAGGTCTTTTGACTTTGACATGGAAAAACAACAATTCCCGGGTGATGGAGTAGTGACAGGTTACGGCACAGTTCATGGCAGACTTATTTACGTATTTGCTCAGGATTTTACGGTTTTTGGAGGGGCACTTTCTGAAACACATGCGGAAAAGATTTGTAAGATTATGGATCTTGCCGTGGAGAACGGAGCTCCTATCATTGGATTGAATGATTCCGGTGGAGCCCGCATTCAGGAAGGGGTCAACAGTCTTGGCGGATACGCTGATATTTTTTACAGAAACACCAGAGCTTCCGGTGTCATTCCTCAGATTTCTGCCATCATGGGACCATGCGCAGGCGGTGCCGTATATTCACCCGCCATCACAGATTTTATCATTATGGTAGAGCAAACTTCTTATATGTTTGTCACTGGTCCTAATGTCGTGAAAACTGTGACGAACGAAGAAGTTTCAGCAGAAGACCTTGGCGGAGCACATACCCACTCTACAAAAAGTGGTGTAACTCACCTGACCGCTGTCAATGATCTTGAATGTATCCGGAAACTCAAAGTCTTACTGTCATATATACCCCAAAACTGCCATGAAAAGGTTCCGGCAATACCATATAATACTGACCATGAATACAGAGAGGTGTTGTCAGGTATTGTCCCTGAAAACCCAATGCACCCCTACGATATGAAAGAAGTCATTCAGGGTATTGTTGATGACTCGGGCTTCTTTGAAATCCATGAAGCATATGCGGAAAATATAGTGATAGGTTTTGCACGTCTGGCTGGAAAAAGTATAGGTATTATTGCCAATCAACCTTATAAACTGGCTGGTGTCCTTGATGTCGAAAGTTCAAAAAAAGCAGCCAGATTTGTCCGTTTTTGTGACTGTTTTAATATACCAATGCTGGTCCTGGTAGATGTACCGGGGTTCCTGCCCGGTACCGATCAGGAATGGCACGGGATTATAAGTAGTGGTGCCAAGTTATTGTATGCTTTCAGTGATGCCGTAGTACCGCGAATCACGGTCATCACCCGTAAGGCTTATGGAGGTGCATACGACGTAATGAATTCGAAACATATTGGCGCTGATATGAATTATGCCTGGCCTTCAGCTGAAATTGCTGTTATGGGAGCCAAAGGTGCAAGTGAAATTATCTTTAAACAAGAAATTTCCAAGGCAAAAAACCCGGCAGAAAGATTGCTGGAAAAAGAAGCTGAATATCAGGAAAAATTTGCCAACCCATACAGGGCGGCTGCCCGAGGATTTGTGGATGAGGTTATAGAACCGAGAGAAACACGAAGGAAACTCATCCGGTCGTTTGCCATGCTCGAAAATAAAAAAGTGACTTTACCAAACAGGAAACACGGTAATATACCATTATAAGTTTAAGAGAGTAAGAAAAAGAACTTTTGGACCATTTACCTGTAAATCTCAACAATAAACAGAATGACCATATATGCAGTCAGAAAATAATAAAATTCAGGTCTTTGTCACCGGTGGAACATTTGATAAAGACTACAATTACATTACAGGTCAGTTGTACTTTAAGGATACCCATCTTCATCAGATGTTTGAAAGGGGTAGAAGCACTCTGGACGTCGATATCAAAACGTTGATGATGGTGGATAGTCTGGAAATAAAAGATGCCGACAGAGAAATCATCATTTACAGTTGCAAAAATAGTCCTTTTGACAAAGTAGTCATCACCCATGGCACTGATACTATCGTAAAAACAGCCGCTGCCATTGCAAAGCATAATATTCAAAAGACCATTGTTCTTACAGGTGCCATGATCCCTTACGCATTCGGAACATCTTCGGATGGTTTCTTTAATCTGGGTGCTGCCCTTGCTTTTGTTCAGACGCTGGAATATGGCGTGTACGTGGCCATGAACGGAAGATATTACCCCTGGGATAAAGTGAAAAAAAATACCAAAACCGGATATTTTGAAGCCATATAATCTGACCCAAAAATTCAGAATCCTTTCTAATCTGGCTTGTTTTTGATTCAGATCCTGCCTCCGGCTTTCAATGACAAATATTTATTGATGGTATCAATCGTCAGGTGTTCAGGTTTGGTAAGGATGCTATGAATTCCATATTTTTTTAATTCACTCACAATAAGTTTTTTCTCAAATATAAATTTTTCCGCTATAATTTTATCAAAAATTTCCTGAGTATTGTTTGTTGTGTGATTACTTAAAATTTCGAGCTCTGTATTCTGAAAAAATATGACGATCAGGAGATGATTCTTAGCCAGTACTTTGAGATAAGGCAATTGTCTTAGCATGCCATCCCTTGTTTCAAAATTTGTAAATAAAAGTAATAAACTCCGATGGGGGATATTTCGCTTTACATCACTATAAAGTCTTCCGTAATCAGATTCAAAAAAATCACTTTTAACATTGTATAAGGCTTCCATGATACGTTGCATCTGCGTGGCTTTCCGCTCTGCAATCACCCTGTTTTCCACTTTTTTTGAAAAAGATAAAAAACCCATATAGTCGTTTTTTTTCAGTACTATATTACTGACCGCCAGACATGCATTGATAGCATAATCCAACAAACTTAAACCATCAAAAGGCATTTTCATCACTCTGCCCTGGTCTATGATCCCATACACAGCTTGTGCCCTTTCATCCTGATACTGATTGACCATCAATTTATTGGATTTGGCTGTTGCTTTCCAATTGACTGTGCGAAAGTCATCACCTGCGACATACTCCTTGATATTTTCGAATTCCATGGTGTGCCCCAATCTTCTTACTTTTTTAAGTCCATGATACAACAGTTTTTGCGAAAAAGCCAACAATTCATATTTTTGCATCAGGACAAAAGCAGGATACACTGCAATACTTCTGTTTTCAAGGAATACAAACCGCCTCTTAATCAGTCCAATCGGCGAAGTGACAAATACATGCAATTTTCCAAAAGTCACCTGTCCTCTGAAAGTCGGGCGGAGTTGGTACTGTAACATAACAGATTCACCGGCCATAAGAATTTTGTTCAAACAAAAATCTCTGACCTGAAATTCTACCGGTATTTCTTCAATTATGTCACAAATAACCTTGTAATTGTAGTGATTTCTCAAGCTGATGCGGATCATATTCTGGTCACCATTTGACATTTTTTCAGGTAAAATCCTATCTCCGGAAATACCTTTATCTGCATTATATACGATTAACAAATCAAACATCAGAAACAAGACCATAATGACAAATGATATTTTACCTATTAAAAAAAATACAGATATAAAAAACCCAACAACAAAAACGCAAATTATTCCTACCCCAAACATAAAGAATCGGCGGTGGAGGTAAAGATTATGGATAATATTGTTAATTGTACTCATGATTTAGAGAAGGTAATTCAATTTTTACTACCTGGGTACTTCGACAGATTCAATAATTTGTTTGATGATTTGCCGTGCGGTGATACCTTCCATTTCTTTCTCAGGAGTAACTACTACCCTATGGCCCAATACCGCATATGCGACTTCCCTGACGTCTTCCGGAGTGACAAAGTCGCGCCCGTTTAAGGCTGCCAGACCCTTGGAAGAATTTAACATCGCAATAGAAGCCCGGGGTGAAGCCCCAAGATATAGTAGTGGATTTTGTCTTGTATTTACGACAACCTTCGCGATATAAGCAATGATCTGAGACTCTACCCTGATCTTCCTGACCAGATGCTGGAATGACAGTATTTCTTCAGGTGTTATTAACGATTGAATCTGACTCAATTTATCAGTAGATATCAGGTGATGTTCCCGATGAAGGATTTCTATTTCGTCATTCAATTCAGGATAACCAATCTCAATCTTCATCAGGAACCTGTCCAGCTGAGCTTCAGGCAGTCGGTAGGTACCTTCCTGTTCAATTGGATTCTGAGTCGCAAGTATTAAAAAAGGTAAAGACATGGCATAAGTTTGCCCATCTATGGTAATCTGTCTTTCTTCCATTACCTCAAACAGGGCGGCCTGAGTTTTAGCCGGTGCACGGTTGATCTCATCGATCAGAATAATATTTGAAAAGATCGGTCCTTTCCTGTATTCAAAATCAGATTTTTTGACATCAAACACCAGGGTGCCCAATATGTCCGATGGCATGAGGTCAGGAGTAAACTGAATTCTTGAAAAACCGACGTCCAATGTTCGTGCCAGTAGTTTTGCGGTGATTGTTTTGGCTACACCGGGGACCCCTTCAAGAAGTACATGACCATTAGCTAATAAAGAAACAAGCAACATATCTATTAATTTCTCCTGCCCGACGATGACCTTATTGATTTCTTTTCTGACAGAACCTAATTTTTCATGCACCGAAACCATGTCAATTCTGGTCTCAAAGTGTAAATGCTCACTTTGTAATATATCCTCCATCATAGTTATTTATTAAATAAATTGTCAATAGATGTATTAAGCCTTTTAAGATCATCTTCCTTGCAAGTATAATCTGTATTTTGGTGTTTATTAATTAAAAACACCATTTTTTTTATTTTCTCTATATCTTTTCCTGAACGGGACTGCAATAGGTGAATAAATTTTTCGTCCAGTACTTCTGTATTTAACTGATAGTCAGTTCTTAGTTTTTCGAGCAGATAAATGATCATCTTTTGCATCATGTCGCGAATATCTCCTTCAAGATAATACAAATTGCCGACCGTTTTTACAAAATCAACAGAAGTGTTTTTTGGTTTTGGAATAATGTTAATAATTCTCTGGCTACGTCTGATATTAAATAATACAAAAAGCAATACTCCGATAATCAACAGCGTCCAGGCCCAATACAGAGCCGGTTGAGATTTTATAAATCTGAGTGGTGAATCTGAAATAACTTTTGATGTCTGGTTGTGCAAAGACCATACAATATCATAATGCGCAGGTATATAAGAAAATGCTGATTCGGCGTATCTATAGTAATCATCCGTCAATAAAAAATAATTTGTAAAAGCAGCCGGCTCAAGATGGATATAGAATTCACCATGGCCGTGAAGGACTTTAATAAAATTGGAATGTAGCATTTGTTCCTTCACGACATAGCCCAACGGATATGACCGAATAGTGTCATATTTTGTAAAAAAAGATCCCGAAATACCCTTATGATAAGAAATCTTAGCATTCAGTTCACAGGTATCTACAAATGAAATTGTTAGAGAGTCTTTTAAAAACAAATCCGTTTGTGGTATAAATTCAAAAGATTCCAGTTTCAGACCTAAAGAATCCAACAATATTTCAGGTAAATTTAAAGCGCTGATAAACGCAGAATTTCCTGCATCGACAAACCTCAATACGTCATGTACATTTTTTTCATTCCAAAATACTTCCTGATTGATAAAAATCAGATTATAATTAAAGAGTATGGAATCTTCAAACACCCCATCGTAGAAATAATCTTCCAATGAGATCACAGACCTCTCCACATAGGAAATGAAAAAAGAATCAATCTCCTGTTCAAGTACAAATAGCCCGAGTGGTACCTTATCTTTGGTATTATACGATGGTTTCCAATCTATCGGTTTGGTTGCCGTAAGTGATATGACAAATAGGGCCACGAGTAAGATTCCAGTTATGATTAGTATGACTTTGGCCGAATTTCCCATATCAGATCATATTGTTTGTTTCTTCAAAAGCACCGGATGCCTGTTCATATTCGGTTTGTGTCATTACAAACTCTCCGTACCATGTACAATTGTATATATACGACACATAGCTGAATGACTGACCAAGGTTTTTATCCTTGATTTCGTTTCTGTAATCGCTGTTCGTTTTTTCCTTATGCAGGGTCACAATACCTTTCTTTGCTAGTTTAATCAGGAGGAATAAATACTGATATCTCACCGCTGATCTGAAATCATTTTGTTCCAAAGATTTTGTTATCAAGCTTTTGTAATCAATATCTGAATGCATGTCATTTTCATCTCCATAAAACAGTACTTCGCCGTCAGATTTTTTATGTATCAGCCAGGGTCCTTTTTTTCCGAGCAGCACCGATACCAATACGTAAACACCATACATTAGTGCTAATGCAATGATGAAATAAAATAAATATACCCAAAATATTGAAAAAGAATGATCCTTAGGTGTAGCTGCAGGCGCCTGGAATAATTGGTCCAAAAATTTCTGAAAAGCACTGGTGTCTTTTTCCAATTCTTTATAATTAAAGGATTCATCACTGTATTTTTGTTTAAACCCCGGCAAAAATTGTCTGACTACAGATGAATCATTGGTAGAAAACGCTGATTGGTCATCCTCTTGTTTGCTATAAAAAGCCGTATCTTCATCCGGAGATGAGATAGTAGTATCCTGCATACCGATAAATGCAAAGGCAAGCCTACAACAAAATATACAGGTAAAAAGCATAAGAAATCTTTTCATGGCACCAGTGATGTTTCAAAATCTTTCTGACGGAATGGGTAAATAAGATAATACCAGGAAATAAATCCAAGCGTAACCATGATCATAACTACACTCAGGAAGTCAGGCATTACATCGGAATATCTGGTGATAAACCCTTCCAGAAATCCTGCTGATATAGTAAATGGTAAGGTGCTTAACCATAATTTAAGTCCTGTTTTCATACTGCGTTTGAACGAATCAAGTCTGGAAAAAGTATCCGGAAATAAAATACCGGCACCTAGTATCAAACCGGCCATTGTCTCTATCACCACAGCAAATATTTCCATGGCACCATGTATCCATATCCCTCGTACACTTTCCCACAATACACCTTCCTGGTGAAAAAATGTCTGGAAAGCACCGATCATAATACCATTTTGCATCACAATATACACCGTACCAAGACCACCAGCTATACCATATAAAAAACATTTCAGCCCCACCTGCAGATTATTCATAGTTATGGCTATAAAACTTCCCCAGTTGGATCCTGATTTATACACTGCTACAGGGTCTCCGGATTTAATATTGTTTAAAGTCATTTCAACGTATTCGTCGCCAAGAATCAAACGGACAAATGATTCATCGTAAACCGCGGAGAGAACCCCCATGGAAACAGCAATAAAAAACAGCAAAAATGCATAGATCAGATATCTTTTATTTTGCCTGATAATAAAGGGTATTTCTTCTTTAAAAAAATAAACCAGTTGATTACTTTCAGCTCTTTTTGTTTTATATATTTGCTGAAAAGCAATGGAGGCAAGGTGATTGAGATAAACTACGGTTTTGCTTTTAGGATAATATGTTCTTGCAAATGAAAGATCATTTACCAATTGGATATATAAACCAGCCAGATCATCAGGATTCTTTTTTATTTTGCCCAAAATGGCACGTTCAAAAGTCAACCATTTATCTTTGTTCCGTTTTATAAAAGCAACTTCTCTCATGGAGTGTAAAAATAATTATTTATGCCTGAAATTAGCATCACCACTACTCAAAATGTAAATATTAATTTTAAAGTGGCCAATATTGGGGTGAGGTTTTTGGCTTATTTTATTGACCTGCTGATAAAAATTGGTTATTACATCATGGTAGACTGGTTGATACTTTCCAATATTGGTCTTGATGATATCGATCTGGATGACTGGTCCAGAAACAGCGTTCAACTTATATTTTTTTCACCCATCATGTTTTATTCCTTGCTTCAGGAATCATTCCTGGAAGGACAGACCATTGGCAAAAAGATTATGTCTGTCAAAGTAGTTAAAATTGATGGGTATCAGGCTTCCTTTATTGACTATCTTATCAGATGGGTTTGCCGCCTGATAGATGTGTCAGGGACTTTGTGTGTTGGAGGTTCAATAACTATGATGGTTTCTAAAATTCACCAGCGCATTGGAGATATTGCAGCAGGTACCACAGTCATTACGCTCAAAAACGATATTCATATAAGCCACACCATTCTCGAAAATATAAAAGCCGACTATGAGCCAAAATACCCTCAGGTGATCAGATTTACAGATAATGATATGCGTATCATTAAAGATACTTTTCTGATAGCACAGGAAAATAACGATCAGGTCACTATGAAAAAACTCGTGGATAAAATCTCACAGGTAGGAGGTATTACACCTGATGGAAGAGACAGCGCATTCATTTTCCGGGTGATCAAGGATTATAATTATTATACAGGCGAAGGCTGAAGAAGACAAGTCGGAAAGCCCGGATAAGGTTGAACAGCATCTGTCACACACTCTTCTTCGTTATTCTTTATCCGATTATCTTATGATTTAATTTATCTTTGAGACAGCAATTTTCTCCATATGTATAGGTACGTCATCAAACCCATCATGTTTTTGTTCGATCCCGAAAGGGCTCATTATCTGACTATTTCGATGCTAAAAATTGCATTGCTTATTCCGGGTGTAAAATGGATATTCAGATATTTATTTACTGTAGACAACCCAAAGCTCAACATTAATCTCTGGGGCCTGGATTTTCCGAATCGGATAGGACTCGCAGCAGGATTTGACAAAGACGGTAAGTGCTTCGAAAACATGGCCCATCTTGGATTCGGATTTATAGAAATTGGTACTGTAACCCCAAAACCACAGGAAGGTAATTTAAAACCAAGGCTTTTCAGGCTTCCGGCTGATAGGGCTCTAATCAATCGTATGGGTTTTAATAATGACGGGGTGGAAGCTTTAGTCAACCGGCTTAAAAACAGAAGGACAAACCATATCATTATAGGTGGCAATATTGGAAAAAATAAATCCACCGACAATGAAAATGCCACCGCCGACTATCTCTTTTGTTTTGAATCGCTATATCTTTATGTGGACTATTTTGTGATCAATGTAAGTTCGCCGAATACGCCCGGATTACGCGAATTGCAGGAGAAGGAACCATTGTCTCAATTATTGTCTGCTTTAGTGAAACTCAATCTGTCCAAACCCAAAGCAAGACCAATACTACTTAAAATTTCACCTGATCTGACGAATACGCAATTGGATGATATTATTGAAATTGTGCACCATACCGGCATTCAAGGGATCATAGCCACCAATACTACCCTTGACAGAAATAACATCATATCAGATACTGATCAGATCGGAGCGGGTGGATTAAGTGGTTTTCCTTTGAAAAACAAATCTACCGAAATGATCAGATATATACATCATAAATCAGGCGGTCAGATTACTATCATAGGGGTAGGTGGAATAAACAACCCTGAGGATGCCATGGAAAAACTACAAGCCGGGGCATCACTGATACAAGTGTATTCAGGTTTGGTATTTGAAGGACCGGGTTTAGTGAAAAAGATTAATGCTAAGATATTGGCAAGCGGAATGTAAACGTTAACCGCGAAGCAAAATCCACCCTTCCTGTTTACTTTTTACCAAAGTACTTATAAATCTCCTCTTGCTCCGGTCTGTCATTGGGTATACTTCGCAGTGGTTCGCTGATACGTAAAGTTGTAAAGCAGTCTTCGGGCAGTTGCTGATACAATGTTGTTCCTGCCGTTTTCCATTCCAGCATCTCATCACTTACTTGTTTAACTATTCTGGCAGGATTTCCGACGATCATAGATCTGGATGGAAAATTTTCGCCGGCTTTGATGAAAGTCAACGCACCAACTATACATTCATCTCCAATAATGGCTTCATCCATAATAACGCTATTCATTCCCACCAATACATTACGACCGATTGTCGACCCATGAATGACAGCTCCGTGGCCTATATGAGCAGCTTCACACAGCATAGCTGTTTTACCCGGAAACATGTGAATGGTACAATTTTCCTGGACATTACATCCGTCTTCAATGATAATTTTACCCCAGTCTCCTCTGATAGCTGCGCCAGGGCCAATATACACGTTTTTTCCTATGATCACATGACCGGTTACACAAGCCTGAGGATGTACAAATGAAGTCTCGTGGACGACCGGAATATAACCATTAAATTCATAAATCATAAATAATCGAATTCCGTTTTCAATCTTTGAATTACATAGAACGCAGCAGGACAAACCACAGTATTTGCTGCATTAAGCAATGCTCTGTCCTGATATTCCAGTTCGTTGGTATGCGGATATTTCCGGCACGCCTCCGGCCTCACTTCGTAAATAAGGCAGGAATTATCTTCATTCAAAAACCTGCATGGCACTCCATTGAACATCATATCACCATTCACGTCATCAAGGACAAAACGTCTTTTAAATTGTTTCGGACTGATGTTCAGGTGTTTTGATATTCGGTTCAGGTCATTTTTAGTGATCAGAGGTGGTGTAGTTTTACAACAGTTGGCGCATCCGAGACAATCTATCCTGTGGAAAGCTTCATCATGAGATTTCTGTAATAAGGGAATTAACTCAGGTCCTGGTACAGATTTTAATTTTTTGAGAAAATCAAAGTTCTCCTTCTTTTGGATACCTGCGTTTTTTCTCCAATCATTGATAATTTCTTCCATCTGTCAGTACAAAACAAATTTCCTAACCTGTGGTTCATGGTTATGAGTCGTGATAGTAACTTCGTAGCTACCTCGTGGCCACGATGCAGTAGTAATACCCTTCCTGTCTGCTTTGCATCTCTGAACATAATGATCCTTTGAACTGGCGTCAGATATTTTTATTTCAAAATTGACAGACTCAGGATTATCAAAATATAAGACTTCCAGACCTTTGATGTGCGTGGGATAAATATTTACAATATTATCTTCCTTTGTTTCTTCCATGACAATACTGGTGGTCTTAAAAAAATTGAAATCAACAAAGTCATATACCTCACATCCCGGTCCCAGATCTCTTACTCTCCAAAAATATTCCGTATGATTTTTCAGATGCGGGGTAGTCATTGAAGTATGACATATAATAGTATCCAAAATCAATCCGCTAAAATCTTTTGTGTTTGATAATTGCAGGTGGTATTTACCGCTTTCAGAGATTTTTTCCCACACCAATGTTACCGCTTTGTAATATACCATTTCATTTTCAGTCGGAATTACATAAATAGCATGACTATAACCTGAAGCATCATGATTATATTGAGCATTCAGGTCTTGATGTGCATAAGACCAAACAAAAATAATGCAGGTAATTATCAAGGTTTTACGAATAAACATAACGTCGGTTTACCAAAAAAAAGCCTGGCATAAAGGTAAATAAAAAAATAATACCTTATAGTTAGTGTGTATACAAATTGGACAAAATAAACCCATCAACCTATCAACCCATAAACCTATAAACTCAT
>JACMLK010000081.1 GCA_014379665.1 Saprospiraceae bacterium
AACATCTCATTTTTAAAGGAACTAAAAAATTGATTGCATTAAGAATATCGTATAGCTTTTTTGGGGATTATAACAATATCAAATGGATGAATACTTATAATATCCTTATTGCAGGATTTGAAAGATATAATGAACGAGACAGGGTCTTTTGTTTATTTAATTTTTCAGGGTTTAATGCATTTTTATCGTGGAAAGCATTTAGTGAACACGGTGTAAGCTACACAACGATAATGAAAGATTTGTGGAGTGATGAAAATGTGGAAGTTGGCAGAGATCATGAATATTTAAAATTTGAACCATTCCATTTTATAGTTTTGAAAGTATTAATGATATAATATTCAGAAATGAAAATCAACCTAATGTTTTTTCAGCATCAAGCATTTTATCATATAATTTACGGCTATATGGTCCGATTTCAAATTGATTTTTATCGATTTGTATTACAGGTTTAATTCGTTTGGTACTGGCTGTAACAAATACTTCATCTGCTTCATATACTTCATGTAATGTAATATTCCGGATTTCAACAGGCATGATTTCATTTGCAAATGATAATATATATTTCCGTGTAATTCCCAAAAGTATACCATTCTTTGGAGTGATCAGGATGCCATTTTTAATGATGAAAATATTGCTGCGGGATGACTCAGAGATAATACCACTGGAATGATATAAAACATCATCTGCACCATATTTATTCATTTCTGATAATAATGAGATTGGTTTGATGTAATTGATGGATTTTATTTTTGGCATATCACGCTGATGAAAAACAGTCATCAACCTGAGACCAAGTTCAAACGGTTGCATAACAAAAGGTTTGGACACCATTATTAAATTTGCATTTTCAGAAGGAGTGTATCCGTCGATTGAATATCCTCCCGTGCAAACCAATCTGATTCCTAACAAAGGTTGTTGATTTAGCCTGATAATCTCAAGAATACCTTGTCTCAAATCTTCACGTGATGCGGGTACCTTTATTCCTATTAGATGAGCCGAATTCTCAAATCTGTCCAAGTGGTCTTCCATAAAAACGGGTCGTGAATCTATTGCTCTGAAAAAATCAAAAACACCATACCCTCTGAGAATGGATAGATCCGTGGCATTGATATTAGTGTCTTCTAACGGTAAGATTTGTCCATTCAAGTATGCATATTCAATCATTTAATAGGGTATTTATTTAATAAAACAAGGTAAATAAATGATAATTTAAATTCATTTAAAGTGTTCGGTGTTTCTAAATTATTTCATTAGTTTTTTAATATTCCATACATATTCTCCACGTACTTATAAGGAGATCCTGTATTTATTATCACCACTTTATCTGATTTTTGGATAAAACCATTTTCAATTAATTTTTTTAAACCACTATAAACAGCTGCCCCTTCAGGGGATAAAAACACACCTTCAGTCCTTCCAAACTCCTTAATTGATGCAATAATCTCTTCTTCTGTGACATCAAAGGCAGTACCATGACTTTCTTTCAATGTCTTCATTATAAGTTTGTCTCCAAATGCTTTTGGCACTCTTAGACCATTTGCTATAGTTTCCTCAGGATTTTCATAAAGATCACAATGATCCAAGCCTGCCTCAAAAGCTCTTACTACAGGATTGCAGCCTTTGGTTTGTACAGCCACCATTCGGGTAGGTATATGATCTACCCATCCCATTTCTTTCATCTCTTCAAAGGCTTTCCAGATTCCTATTAATCCGGTGCCACCACCAGTAGGATATATAATAACATCAGGAAGTTCCCAATTCAACTGTTCAGCTATTTCAAAACCCATTGTCTTTTTACCCTCGAGGCGAAATGGCTCTTTGAGTGTAGTGACATCCCACCATTTGCCATCTTTGTTATCCTGCATCATTGCAATTCCTGCGTCCCTTATACTACCCCTGACTTTATTTACTTTTGCACCCATGATCTCACAGTCAAGATGAAAAACCATAGGAGTAGCTTCAGGCATGTAGATAAAGGCTTCTCCATTCATAGCTGCTGCATATGCGGATAACGCACTGCCTGCATTTCCTGCGGTAGGGATGCAAAATTTATGCACATTCAGTTCTTTGGCTTTAGAAACAGCCAATCCAATTCCCCGTGCTTTAAAAGACCCCGTAGGGTTTCCTCCTTCTTCTTTTAGAAATAAATGGTCAACACCAAGATTTTTGCCGGACTTATGAAGTGGAAATAACGGTGTCCATCCTTCACCAAGTGAAACAATATTATCAGAATTTAATAATGGTAATAAAGCTTGATATCGCCACATACTATTTGTTGTGTTTCGTATGATCTCTTTTCCAATTCTATTATGTAAATGATATCTTGCAACTAATGGCTGTATGCATGTATGACAATAATTTTGTAGCGTATATTTATTAAAGTGTGTGCCACATTGCACGCATTCCAGATGGGAATAAAGACTATTAGTCATATACAAAATAAAATTTGGGACAAGATAAATTTATCTTTAAACTTTAAAGATAAAATTTTGTCTATTACTTCTAAATGTTACAACTCAGGATATGCAACAAAAATTAGTTTTATTCATATTTTTATTATATTCTGTAGTTTCATTTGCTCAGGATACTCAGGAAGAAATTAAGGTTATCATCACCGGAAGAGTAATGGAAGAAACTTCAGGATTACCAATGGAGTTTGCAACTGTTTCAGTATTTTCTACAGCATCCAACACGCTTTTAGGTGGTGGACTTACCGGTGTTGATGGAGTGTTCTCCATTGAGGCCAATTCAGATAGCATATATATTATAATTGAATTTTTATCATACGCTACCAAGCGGATTGATCATATTTTGCCATCCAGAGATCCCAAATTAATTACGCTTGGTTACATACTTATTACTTCAGATGCGATAGCTCTGGAAGCTGTTGAAATTGTGGGTGAAAAAAGCGAAACCACATTTGCTCTTGATAAGAGAGTTTTTAACGTAGGCAAAGATCTATCAAACAAAGGTGGTACAGCCCAGGATATATTAGATAATGTTCCATCAGTGACCGTTGATGTCGACGGGGGAGTAAGCCTAAGAGGCAGTGGAAATGTCAGAATACTCATTGATGGCAAACCAAGTGGCCTGGCCGGCATAAGCGGTGCCAATGGTTTGAGGTCGTTACCTGCCAATATGATAGATCGGGTTGAAGTTATCACGAACCCTTCAGCTAAATATGAGGCAGAAGGAATGTCAGGTATTATCAATATTGTGCTTAAAAAGGATAACAAAGCCGGAATCAACGGGTCTTTTGAGATATCAGGTGGGTGGCCCGAAAATTATGGCCTGGGAGCAAATATAAATTATCGCAAAGGCAAAACCAATTTTTTTGTCAATTATGGGTTGAATTACAATAATAATCCTTCAGAAGGATACTCTTATCAGGAATTTTATCAGGGAGATACTACGGTTTCCAGTTATATCATCAGAGAAGGTGAAAGAAAGAGACTGGCTAACAGTGTTCGGGCAGGAATGGATTTTTCCATTACGGATAATCAAACATTGACAGGCTCCTTTTTGTACAGATATTCCGTAAATGACAATAATAACCCGATACGGTATTACGATCACAACTTTTTTGGTAGTGAACCGACAGGAAGATTTTTAGTTCCAACCCTAAGTTATACATTAAGAAATGAAAAGGAGTCAGAAAAAAGTCCAACGCTGGAGTACACACTGGACTATATCAAAAGATATAAAAAGGAAGGAAGAGAGTTGAAGGGTTCTCTTCAGTTCAGCAGTAATGATGAAGTAGAATCATCTGATTATACCCAGGGATTTTATAATTTTGGCAATTTTGAAGGCAATACATTAATTCAACGGGCTTATAATTCTGAAGAGCAGCAGACTATTATTTTGCAATCAGATTATATACACCCATTTTCCGGTGAGAACAAGCTGGAGGGCGGGATCAGAAGTCAATGGCGCAATATTTCGAATGATTATCTGGTTGAGGAATTAAATAATACAGAGTGGGTTAGAATAGCCAATCTTTCCAATGATTTCAGATATAAAGAAGATGTTCATGCTGCTTATGCCATATATGGAGCCAAAATCAGAAAGTTTTCTTTTCAGGGGGGACTGAGGTTGGAATATTCATCAATAAACACTGAATTACTGGAAACTCAGGAATTCAATCCAAGATCATATTTTAATCTTTTCCCAAGTGGCCATATCAATTATGAATTTACCGGCCAAAATCAGATTCAACTCAGTTATTCCAAAAGGATCCAGAGACCAAGATTTATGGATTTGAATCCGTTTTTTACATTTGCGGACAATAGAAATATTTTTAGTGGAAATCCTAATCTGAATCCTGAATATACGGATAGTTACGAAGTGGGTCATATTAAATATTGGGAAAAAGGAAATATCGGTTCAAATATATTCTGGAGACATACTAAGGATGTCATACAGCGGGTCACCACTATTAACATGGATGGAACTACCAATACCAGACCGTTGAATCTCGCTACCGCCGATAATGTTGGTGTAGAGTTTCTATTTGCCTATACTCCAAACAATTGGCTCAAACTAGATGGAAATGTAAATGTTTTCAGAAATGTCATTGAAGGAGAATTTGAAGACACGGATTTGAGCGCAGACAGCTACAGTTGGTTTGGTAGAGTGGGATCCAAAGTTTCATTCTGGAAGAATGCCGATTTTCAGGCGAGATTGAATTACCGTGCACCTGTGGATGTACCACAAGGTATACAGAAAGCACAGTATATTGTGGATATTGCATTTAGTAAAGATATATTAAACAATAATGCTACAGTTACACTTGCTGCAAGGGATTTATTTAATTCGAGAAGAAGAAATTCTGAAATATTTGCAGAAGATTATTATCAGTGTATTGATCAGCAATGGAGAAGAGCTCCAATTGTATTAACGGTCAATTATCGGCTTAATATGAAGAAAGATCGTAAAAAACCTGTAAAGTCTGAAGGAGAATTTGAAGGGGGAGATATGTAACTGACTTTTGTTTTTTTTCAACTCTTGTGAAATTAAATTAGTATTTAGTTTACAATAAATACCTTCCAGTACATTAATTCAGAAGTAATTGAGATAATTACTGTATATTTGTACACATAATTGCAAAATAATTAAATGTTAGAAAATGGATAAGTGTACAAATTTAATTCTTAGGTTTCTTTTAGTTTTTTCCGGCTTTATATTTTTTAATCATCAGTCATTTGCACAAAATTGTGGAGATGTAGATTTCAAATTTGAAATTAAGGAGTTAACGGTTACATTCAAGGGTGAAAGTAAGGAGATTGTAAAGGATTGGTTTTGGTATTTTGGAGATAATGCGATTAACAATGGGCAGGAAGTTAAACATACCTTTGAAAAAAACGGTGAATACAATGTGTGTCTGAAAATCCTTACCACTTCAGGATGTATAGGGTCGGTTTGTAAAAAAATAAATATTGGAACTATAGTTAGTAGTTGTGATCTGAAAGCTGATTATGCTTTCAAAGTGGAAGGCACTACCGGTGTATTTACCGCAAAAAGTAATGATGTCAATGCAAAATATTACTGGCAAATAGCAAATCAGACTTCGCAATATAATGGTATTGAAGTAAAAATTCCTTTTGAGAAGGCAGGCGTTTATGAAGTTTGTCTTATTGCTTTAAACCAATCAGAAACCTGCAAAGTTTTGGTATGTAAGAAAGTTGAAATTGGGGCGACCTGTGGTTGGGAAGCAGATTTTACCTATGAAAATGATGGCAATATAATCAAACTTACAGCAAAGTCTACCGTTGGTGATGCCGCAAAATATTACTGGTCTTTTGGCAATGGAGCAACAGGCGAAGGGAGCGAAGTAAAGTATCAATATGATAAAGCGGGAAATTATGAAGTATGTCTGAAGATAGTTTCCGGGATTTTGTCCAATACAGCTGGTACTGCATGTACAAAATCGGTTTGTAAAAAAGTAACCATTGGGACAAGCTGTGATTGGGAGGCAGATTTTACATTTGAAAATACTGGAAAT
>JACMLK010000082.1 GCA_014379665.1 Saprospiraceae bacterium
AGGTATGTATATTTGCGTCGCTTTTGGAAAAGTCCATGAATTTAGCATATTGCGAAAGTAGCTCAGCTGGTAGAGCACGACCTTGCCAAGGTCGGGGTCGCGGGTTCGAATCCCGTCTTTCGCTCCACCTTTTTTCAATGTTAATTTTAAGTCTAATGCCCGGGTGGTGGAACTGGTAGACACGCAGGACTTAAAATCCTGTGGCCATAACGGCCGTGCCGGTTCGATTCCGGCTCCGGGTACAACTTAAAATAATAAGGAATTACTACTTTAATTTATTCCAAACATGATCCCTATTCTTTGGGTCATTCCTCCAACTTGTCTAAATTCAAGGCATTTTTGTCTTTAAAATAATATTTATGGAACTCTGTATTCATTTTATGAGTTTGCATAACCATACTCAATTATCAACATTTAAAACAATACGAATTTCATGAAATCAATTGTACAAAGTCTTTTTTTTATCCCTGTTTTTATCACTTTTTGTGCTTGTGGCGACAGCGGACCTCACCCTTCTGATATGGTCGGCCATTACACTGTAACAGCAGCTTTGGATGAAGATGCTATAAATAAAACGGCTATCAGAGACTCCATACAAACTGCCATGCAGCACGCTGAAGATGAAATATCCAAAGCAAAAGAAGAATTGGAAAAAGAACTGAATCTCAATGACATTGATACCACATCTATAGAAGGTAAGCTGGAATTTTCTACAAAAAAATTTGGTAAGTCAATGGCCGATATAGGCATCAATATGGGAGAACTTGGTCAAGAGATGGGCAACCTGTTTTCTGATCTGGCAGCAGATGGTATAAACTTATCCGAATCAATTTTGAAAAATATTAATCTGGATGTCGAATTGTTACCGGATGGTTATATCAGGGCAAAAGGATCACTGATAAGTTTAGGACTGAAAGATGCAAAATGGCAGGTCGTCGGGGATCATTTCCTTTTAAAAACAAATGAAACGGATGGTCAGGATACCTTCAAAATTAATAGCAGAACGAATGACGGATTTGTACTGGAAAAAGATAAACTTCAGATTACATTTTTAAAGAAAGCAAAGTAAGATCTCCGCTGGGAATTGCTGGTGCAAGGTTATGGCCGATATTGGCCTAACAAGTGCAGTCCATTGCTGGTGCAAGTTTGCAACTTGTGCCCTCTACATTAATAACGCTGATGGTCGCAGTTTGCAACTGCGATCCTATATTTTCAGAATTTGCAATTCGTAATTTACATTCCACTTTCCACTTTCGAACTTTCCACTTTCGAACTTTCAACTTTTTCAGGGGATACCCTAATTAATATTGTGTTAAAATCTATGGATTTAATCCTTCTGATACAGATTATTTCTATTTTTCGATTTGATTTATATTAGTTATTTTGATTATACATTATAAATAAAAATCATGGCCATGATGAGGATTATTTTTATGCACATTATAGTTTTGTGGGGTATAGGACTGTCAGCCCAAAAGTATAATATAAAAGGAGTCATCCGGGATACATTGGGTGATCCATTGATAGCCGCTACTGTCATGTTAATGGATAAAGATTCTATATTGATAGAATACACTCAGACAGACATGAAAGGGAGTTTTGAATTCAAATCAGTAGCAGATAAATCTTGTCTTATCAAAACATCATATCTCGGGTATTTCCCCCTGACCATAGGCGTAAATTATGAAAACAAAAACGTAGTGGACCTCGGTACCCTGCGTATGGTGGAGATAGCCAAGGAGTTAATGGAGATTGTCATCAAAGAGGCAAAGGCACCGTTGAGATTGCGCGGCGATACGGTAGAATATGACGCCAGCCAGTTTAAAGTTCCTCAGGGATCTACTTTGGAAGATCTTTTAAGGAGATTGCCTGGTCTGGAAGTCAGTCAGGACGGTTCGATAGTGGCTGATGGAAAAGGGGTGAGTAAACTTACAGTGGATGGTAAGACATTTTTTAGTGAAGACCCAAAGTTTGCCATTAAAAACCTTCCGGCAGAAGGCGTTTCAAAGGTTCAGGTTTTTGATAAGAAGAATGAAGAAGCACTGCTGACGGGGAAGTCAACTGCCAGTGAAGAAAAGACCATGAATATTGAACTTAAAGAAGAGTTTAAGAAAGGTGGTTTTGGAAAAGTTACGGCCGGTGGTGGTTCTGAAAACCGAAAAGAACTCAAAGGAAATTACAATAAATTTGATAGTAAACATCAGATATCTTTCGTAGGTGTGGCGAATAATACAGGAAGAAATGGGCTTTCCTGGGATGATTATCAGGACTTTATGGGATCCAACTCCTGGAATGATAACGATGATTATGACTATGGCTTTGGAGGTGGGTTTTCGAGATATTACAGTGGTGGTGGATCCGGATTGGAGGGTAAGGTGAGTGAAGCATTCTGGTCAGGTAACACCGGGGGGTTCCCAACCAGTATTATTGGTGGTGTAAATTATAATTATGATCACAAAAAGAATAAACTTGCAGGGCGATATTTCTTTCAGAATACTGGCAATAATAAAGAAACATTTACGGATTCCAGGTCTTTTCTTTCGGGCTTTTTTCTGGACAATAACCGATCAGAAATTCAGGAAAAAGGCAGTATCAATCATAGAGCGGAGACTATGTATCAACACGACATTGATAGTTTACTTACAGCCATAGTGACGGCTGATATTGCCGTAGTAGATACGGACAATTTTCAGAATGGAATAGCAAGTATAAGCAGAGACGGTGATCAGATTACCAGTACTTCTTCCTTTGACAACAGCTCAGATTTGTCAGGAAGGTTAATCAATACATCGTTATTGCTACGCAAGAAATTTAAAAAAGCGGGGAGGGCTATAGGTATCAATGGTTCTTATCTCAAGACGGACATTTCTGATTTTCAAAAACGGTTTTCTGACAATTTATTTTACAATGACTCAGGGATAAATGACAGTACTTTTGTTCTGAAACAATTTAATCATGACACGCTGGATAAATCTGTAATCAAAGCCAATGTTATGTTTAGTGAACCTTTTAGTAAAAAACTGTTTTTTAAATTATTTTACAACTTCAGTTCGAGAAATGAAAATGGCACACGATACGTAGATGATCAAAATGAAACGGATAATAATCTTAACCGAAACAATGGCCTGAGCAGAATTTACGAAAACACCATACTTAGTCAAAGATCAGGTTCTTCACTGACTTTTTCACACAATGGTCTCAATTTTACTGCCGGAGCTGCCTTCCAGTCTTTTAATCTCAACGGCACGTATCAATCACCTGACCCGATATTTTTTAATGGAAAAGTAGACAATAAATTTAATCTTTGGTTGCCGTATGCAGAATTCAACGGCTCAATTACCAGAAACACATGGGTCAATGCTAATTATGGTATCAGTGCATCTGAACCTACTATAGAAAATTTGCTCCCTGTGGTTGATTATTCCAACCCGTTATTTATTACACAAGGTAACCCTAACCTGGTGCCTACACTCAATCACCGTGCCGGTGTATGGTTCAACCATTCCTGGCCGGCAGATGCTATCAGAATTAATATTGGTACAAATTATCAATATTTTGAAGATCAGATTATCCTGAAGCAGGAAGTAGATGAAAATCTGGTTACGAAGTCACAACCTGTCAACTATTCCGGTGGTAATCAGTTATGGAATAGCTTTGGCCTGAGTTTTCCCATCATAAGAAACAAGATCAAAATACGCACAAATTTAAGTCAGTCTGGTGGTAAAAGCTTTGCATTTGTCAACGATGTGCTCAATAAAACAAATACGGTTAGATGGTCACCCAGTATTAATATAGATTTCACACCTTCTGAAAAAACAGCCATTTATGTCAGTTCAAATATGTCATTCAGTTCTACAGACTATGATATCAATACTTCTCAAAATCAGGATATCACCAGCCATAATTACAATATAGATTTTAACACCAATTTTGCCAGGGGTTGGTTTTGGAATTCCTCTCTGCGATATTCGATGTTTAAAAATGAACGGTTCGGTATTGAGCAGGATATTCCAATTATCAATCTTTCCATTTATAAACAGATACTCAAAGGGAATAAGGGAGAAATCAGGCTATCACTTTATGACGCACTAAATAAAAACATACTTATCAATCAATCCACTTCCGTTTCCAGGGTTTTTGATTCACGAACTCCTTCTTTAGCAAGATATGTGATGCTTTCATTCTCATACAATATCAAGGGTATGAAGTCAACTGTGGCCCGAAATGATTATTGGTAATTTATCCCATCATAATAAATAAAAGCATGATCAGAATATTATTTACAGGATATGTCGCTTGTTTAAGTTTCATGTCTACAGGTCAGGGAGGTACTATTACTTACAACATGAAATATCATTGGGTAAATATAGTAACCAAATTACCTTATCTTTCACAGGAAGAAAAAGATAGAATACAATTGACCTGGGGCAAAGATGATGATAAAGGAGAAGACTTTTTACTGACTTTTAATCAAGATGGCAGCGTCTATGCCAAAAAGGAAAAAGAAGACAACTATGGTTACTCATGGGGAGAAGAAGATGACGTTTTTATCCGGGACCACAAGACAAAAAGGACCAAAGACATCCGATTGCTATTGGGAAAAAAGTATGTGATAGAAGATGCTATTCCGAGATATAAGTGGAAAATACTAAATGAACTGAAAGATATTGCAGGATACGTATGCATGAAGGCAGAAACGAAAGACACGGTCAACAATATAGTGATCTATGCATGGTTTACCGATAAAATACCTGTGGTGAGCGGACCTGAAGGATTTTCCGGTTTACCGGGTATGATACTCGCGCTGGATTATAATTCAGATGATGTAAATATTATAGCTACCAAGGTGCAACTTAAAGATACAATAGTCACTTTGCCGATACCAAAAAAAATCAAAGGCAAAAATATCCTTTATGAAGAGTATTATACCAGAAAAAAGAAACATATCCAGCTTAGTGTCGCCGGAAGGCGAAACCCTTTTTGGGAAGTAAGGTATTGATCAAAGGAAGTTACCGGGATTCATCCAATAAACTGTCCAGAAAATGTTTTTCTTCTTTGATCTGTTCAAATTTTTTAAAATTATATGCTGTTGAATCATTTCTGGCAATAGACAGTGTTTTCCAGTTACCATTGGATAATTGTTTACCTTTATACACAATCTGTCCCACATGATAGCTGTAATGACATAATTGTCTGATAATAGCATCTTCTACTGTCATACCTTCATTGCGTATATAAATAATACGACTGAGATCTTCTTCCCGAAGCGATTCAAGGGTATCAAACAAACTC
>JACMLK010000083.1 GCA_014379665.1 Saprospiraceae bacterium
CTGTGGCTCGTGATCATACTTACAATCCGGGGCGGCAATAAAATACCCGCGCTGGCGTGGATTGGGATCCTTCTCGGGTTTGGTGGTGTATGTGTTGTCTTTTATGATCATCTCAGGGAATTATTTGATCCGTCTTTTCAGCTTGGTGTTGCTTTGGGTTTATCCGCTGCATTAGCATGGGCTTTTGGAACGATCTATACCAAAGAATTTGCGCTTGATTTTAATCCCTACCACAGCATTGGCTGGCAGATGTTGATATCCGGAATTACCTTGAATATCCTGGCTACAACTACCGGAAATACAATTCCTGTCACGGAAATAACGCTGTATACCTGGGGCGCCATCGCCTTTCTGGTGATCGTCAGTTCTATCATAGCTTTCATTGCATATCTCTATGCATTGCAAAAGCTGCCAACGAGTCTTGTATCTGTCTATGCCTACATCAACCCGATCGTGGCGGTGATTACAGGCAGTATTTTTCTGGATGAGAGAGTGACACTGATCATGATTGTAGGAGCGGTGATCACCTTGGCAGGTGTCTACATTGTCAATAATACCTTGAGGAAGGATCTGGACAAGAGGATAGAGTCGTCGTGAGTGGCCCTTCTCCGTGTATGTTGTAGATAAACTAGGCATTGCGTTTCTGCACCATAAAGGAAAAGGCCTTAACTGGGGGTAATGCCGATTGGTGGGCTTATTTAGCATGCTCGGCAAGAAGAATGCAATAATCTAGTTTAAATAGTATACTTTTTACTTCGGTATTTAATGCAAGGATAATAATAACTACAGCCTAAGCTCTAACCTGCTTCGCTTCTGCCTGGCTCACTAAATATTTTCAGAGCCATCCTGTCTTTTTCTATTATGATTATTCACATTATAGGTCTTGCCTATAGCAGCCCTGCATTGCTATGAAAATTATTTTTACTCTCCTCCCGATTCTTTTCATCATCCCAAAACAGATTAGTGCTCAGTCGGATATTCGGTTTAGTCATTTGAACTCGGATCTGGGATTAACATCAAGTAATATAAAATGCCTTCTGAAAGATCACACAGGTTATCTCTGGATTGGCACAGATGCCGGGCTAAATCGGTTTGACGGCAAAAATATAGTTTCCTATAATCACATCATGGGAGATAGTACATCTCTTCTAAATGACAATATTCTTTCACTATATGAAGACCACTTATTTCGAATATGGATAGGAACAGAAGGTGGTCTAAGTCTTTTGATTCCTGAAACCGGGATTTTCGAAAATTATCACTCGTTTGCATGGGGAGGCAAAACTGTTAGTTTATCTTCTGGGGTTAGATGCATAGGTCAGATTAATGACACCCTTTGGATCGCTACTGATTATTCCCTGATTTCATGCAGCCTACCATCTCTTCACTTTGAATTAAAAATGGAAGCACTCAAAAATGAAAACAAAAAACCTATTCGATTTCTCCCCCATCAACCCGGAATTTCGCCAAATGGACTTTGGTTCTTAACGAGTGGTGGAATAATGTATGTGACTCCCGAGAAAATGGTTCATAAAGCGAATAACCCGGAAAACTGGCCCATCTTAAATAGGGTCGGCTGGATTTCTGCATTGACTAACAGCAATGACTCTATTCTATATTTCTCCACATTCAATTTTGCAGGAATATATAAGTATAATCTCTCAACACACCACCTAGATTCCATACTTTTAACTTCTACCGATAGTCTGCAGGATATACAGATTGTTTCCATAACCAAAAACCGTGATGAAATATGGGGGACAACCTTGTATCATGGAATTTTCAGAATGCAATTGGATTCTGGTAAAACTTTTTTTTACCGATATAATAGATCTAATGCGGCGTCTGTAAGTAATGTAGCGGCCTCTAGTATTATTTGCGACGGAGATGGAACTGTATACATGGCTACGGCAAATGGTCTTGATTATGTAAATCCCGATCTGACATCCTTCAGGAGACATACTAAGCTTACCTCGCAGTTCAAAACTATGAGTTTAGTTGGTGCAGATGATGCTGAAGGTAATATGTGGTTTGCTCCGCAAAATCAGGGATTATTCTCCTATTCTCCGATAACAGAAAATATTGAAGTGTATTCACTGCCGGGAAAATACAACAGTATCTGGACGATGATGTACGATGATGGTAAACTTATGCTAGGTACAGAGGGGGGTTTGGCGACCTTTGACATTACACATAAAAAGTTTAATTCCTTAAAAAGCAAAATACCTCAAGATGTGGCTGACCATATTGGCAATCAATCATCTTTCATCCGAAAAGATAATCTAGGTAACTTCTGGATTGGTTTATTGTTTAATGGACTGATCAAATGTAATTTTGAAACGCACCAATTTATTGTGTTTTCAATGAACGAACCAGAACATCGTTTGATGAATAACCATATAAAAACTGTAATGTTAGATTCAGAAGGCATTTTATGGGTGGCTTATTGGGGAAATGATTTAACCGCTATTAATACTTATAATAATTCAATTCATAATATCAAAATTCCTGAAAAACCTAATGAAAAAATTGGATTTGTAGCCTCATTAAAACGCGACAACGATCAAAATCTATGGATATCGACGAGTCAATCCGGATTATACAAATACATGATCCATTTAGATTCTTTTGTTTCCTATAACACAAAGGATGGCTTGTCCAGTAATCACCTGGGCTCTATCACTTTCGATCATGATCACAATCTCTGGATAAATTCTTCCAATGGATTGAATAAATTCAATATAAAAAAAGGAATTATCACTGTATATACAACGGGAGATGGACTGCCCTCCAATCAACTTAATCAAACAAAGAACTTTAAGAATACTGATGGAACCTTATTTACTTATAGCGCCGATGAATTAGTGAGTTTTAATCCAGACGAACTTCATCCAAATCCATACTTACCAATATTGATTCTTACATCTTATGAAAAGTCAGGTGTTAAATATTCAATCAGACAATCATCTGAACCTCTCCAACTCACCTCTAGTGACAAACTTATCACGTTCCAGTTTTCCGCCATCAATTTCATTGACCCGGACAAAACCGAATATGCTTACCGACTTGACGGATTGGATGACACCTGGTACTATACAGGCAATCAGGCATCTGCCTCCTTCACCGCCTTACCCCAAGGCGATTACACACTCCACGTTAAAGCAACAAACAAACCAAATCACTGGAATGTACCCGAGAAAACAATCTCTTTCCATGTAGATGGTCCCCTATGGACTAAAGGCTGGTTTATCACCCTGTGTTTTAGCATTGCCCTTTTGCTCATGTATGGTCTGTACCGTTACAGATTAGCAGAGTTTGAAAAACTGCAAGCCATCCGAAACAGGATATCCAAAGACCTGCACGATGATCTCGGCAGCACGCTGAGCAGCATATCAATGAACAGCACTCTTGCTCAAAGAATCGCCCCTCCATCTGAGAACGGATTAAATCCCGTTTTGCAGGACATCGGCGAAAGCGCAAGATCAGCCATGGACAACATGAGCGATATCGTCTGGGCGATCAATCCTGCCAATGAAACCGTGGACAACATGATCGAGCGGCTGGAAAAATTCGCTCAAAAATTGCTTGCTGCTCAAAACATCAAACTCACACTTGATATGAACCCAATGCTGCGAAATATAAAATTGACTATGCCCCAACGAAAAAATATGTACCTGATCCTCAAAGAATCGATCAACAATATTGCCAAATACTCCAAAGCGAGTAACTGTTATATCCATGGCAGATTGGAAAACAAAAAAATCCATATCACCATTGAAGATGACGGAGATGGCTTCCAGACAGACATCGTCACATCGGGCAACGGAATCGTCAATATGAAATCAAGAGCCACTGAGTTAAATGGAACACTGACAGTGAATTCAGCCGATCTGAAAGGAACAGTGATCAACCTTGAATTTGCCACCTGACAAAATACAAATGGAGACAGACCCTATAAGAATTGCTTTGTATGAAGACAATGATTTGCTCCGGAAGAGTATTGAAAAGTTACTATCCAC
>JACMLK010000084.1 GCA_014379665.1 Saprospiraceae bacterium
AGGAAAAAAAAAGGCAGCATTTTATTGCTGCCTTTGCCCGTCATGAAAAGAAATTTATTTTAAGGATTATCCGTTTAGTTCGAACCATCCACTATTGCTTTGTTAATGGTATACTCTGCCACTTTCCGACCTTGTGTAAGACCGGAGTCTGAATCAAATCTGAAGTGAATTCCGGCATACACACGGGAATCTGCTGCTTCATTTGCATAGCCATCGACTTTGGTTTTCTCTGCCGGGAAAATATGTGCCAATACTGTCGCAGCCGCTGACGAAAAGGTACTATGTCCTGAAGTATAACTTGGAAAATTCGGTGTGCCCAGGATTGTTTTAAAACCTGGTATGGCCTGAATAGGTCTAGGATAATGATAATAATATTTGGCATCCCAACAACTGATACCCGCATCCTGAATGGCCATATTCATATAGGCATATACTCTGGCAGCCCTTAATGGATTGAATTTGTACTGGATGACAAAATCTGTGGCAAATTTGTTCCAATGTCCGGGAGGTGTGTATGTACCCAAACCATCTCCCCACCAGTTAGCTATTTTACGTTGTTCATTGGTAAGATTGTCCGCAATATCTATCAACTCATCCGCAGCTTTTTTGAAATCAGGTGAGTCAATGGCTGGCGGCGCAACTGGCCGAACTTCTTCCACTGTGGGTACGTTCCACATTTTCACTTTCCCAAAGAATGGTGCGATACCAACTGGTCTTTGAGGACTTTCAAGATTTGACCATTGCCATCCAAATCTCGTAACAGCCGCCTGTCTGATAGAATCAGAGACCGGTTTTGGTGTTTGTGCTTTTGACATCCCATCCGTGGAAGCTCTTTTCAGAAAAACTTTTGCTATTCCACGACCTAATGAGTCTCCGGCGATGATATCACTTTCCACATTCAGTCCTGAAATGATGAGACTTTTTTTCATTTCATTCGCTTTGTCTGCCAGGAATTGTTTTTCTAAAGGAAAAAGTGCTGAAAGGATATCTCTTGAAACTGCTGATATGACTGCCCCATCTGAAGGATAAGAAGGTAAATTATTGGCAGCAAATGTCTGAGCGATTGTATGATCACTTACATGAACTGCAGGTCTGTTGTATTTGTATTTGTAATGCCATGTGGCAATGAGTGCATCAAACTGAGCCACACTTAGATACGCAAATGCCCTGCATGCATAAGGAGGGTGCGCAAACGGGAAAAGCGGATACTGGCCAGGGTTGGCTGCACTTGGTCCGGGATATGTACCATCTGCATTTGGTGCAGGAGTCAGGTTGTATTTTGCCGCCAGTTCCCTTGCGATTTCATTCCAGCGTAAGATAGGATTATTGCCCCAGTAATCAACCGCCTCTTTGTCACTAGCTGTAGCAGCACTAACAGCATTTTTTAGAGCGGTCAATTCCGCCTTATATTCGTTGCTTTGGCTACCAAGAGGTGCATCGATTAATATCTGTTCTTTAGAAGTAAGAAGCGTGGTTTTCCAGGTACCTCCGTTTTCATCCAATCCTGTATATTCATATGGAGTGAATTCTACTTTGGTAGGATAGTCTTTTTCACAGGAATAAAACAAGCAACTTCCGGAAGCTATAAGAATAATTAGCGTAAAATATGATAAAGATTTCATTTCAAACATTTTTTAAAAGAAGTTAAATATTATTTTTTTGTAATAAACTGGTAGGTAATTCCTCCTGAAATCACCGTAGATTTACCGATATTCCTACCTTCAAACACCTGTGAATATCCTCCCATCAGACTGAATCCTTTGAGAAACGAAGGGAAAAATCTTAATCTGGCGTTTCCGTTTGTGAAATTCATCTTGTTGGTAGGTTGGGCCTGATTCTGTCTTCTGATGTCGTCACCAGAAAGTGAAGTCATATTCATTCCTGATACTTCAAGCTGTAATGCCCTGCCAAATAACCAGCCACCCAGAGCAAGTTCACCGGAAGTGGCATTTGGAACATCCATCGTGGTGGTATATATTCCTTTATCGGCATAATAATAATCTCTTTCTGCTTCAGTTGTGGTGCGGTACATATAAGCATAACTGCCTCTCAGGTATAATCCTGATTTGTGTTCATATTTTAAAATCCCTCTCAGTGAAAATTCTTCGGCACCTAAACCCAGACTAAATGGCATGTAGTCTGAAAGATAGGAAGATGCCGGCAAACTGAAGCCAGCAGTAACGAAGGATAAAAAAGAACCGGATTCCTTTTTGAGTTCATATACCTGATATTTGGCAAAAATACCAAAATCCTGAAGACCTGAAGCCCCAACCATCTGACCACCGGATGCTTCTGTAGACACATAAGGCAACGTTGCGATAAAGTTTAGTTTTTCAGTAAGACCGTATGCCACCATTGGCATAACTGTGTTTCTGGTAAGTATTCCAATATTCTGATTATCTCTCAGAAGGGTGCCTTCCCAATACTCATCCCACTTGTCATTTTGGTAAATCACAGCAAGGCATAGTTCGCTTTTTTTCATCATTAGAGCATCTGATGGGGTCTGGGCATCTGTGGTATATAGCCGGCATATACACAGGATAATACATAATAAAAAGGTTCTGAAATTCACTGTTTTGAGTTTTGGTGTAAATTAAATTGTTATAATAAGGCATCAAAAAGATACTAAAAAGAATTTAAAACCTGAGTTAAAATCAATTAAATTCTGCTAAATAAGCCATTTATAATTGTATTTTTGTCCTGCAAATTTTAAATGCCGGGGCAAAAATAATGAAATGATGGAAATTTCCAATAAATCGGAATATTTTTTTGGAAAAAATTTGAGATTCCTTAGAAAATCAAAAAAAATGACATTGCTTTTATTGAGCGATACGCTTAAAATTAGTAAAAGTGCTATATCTGATTATGAAATTGGAAAGACTCTTCCGGGTTTAGACGTAGTACAAAAATTTAGTGCATATTTTGAAGTGCCTATTGATGATCTCTATAATTCCGATATTACGGAATTCTATAATAATGGGGGTGATAAAATAAAAAAAAGAAAAGCCCTTGGTGTGACTGATGATATTAGCATTGAATTCGAAAATGAGAAATATATATTCAATATCAGACTTTTAACACAAAAACTGGAAAGTATTCAACTTCAGATTCACATGTTGAAACAATTGATTGATAGTCGGGAAGCTGAAAATAAAACACTGAAAATCAACATTAAATTATTGGAGGAACAACTGAAAAACTTCCATTAAAAGTGTCGATTTATTTCTCATTCAGTTCATAGGGTTTGAGGGTACCCTTGTCAAACTGATCCTTTATTTTTTTATAACTATCTGCTATTGTCTCATTGATCTGACTCTCTGAAGAATTATCTCCTGCTAATTTATCCAGAAGAAATAGTATTTTTGCCTGAGTTTTTAGAATTACGGCAAGTGTCACTTGATTTTCTACAATCTGTTTCTGATTTTTAATAATATTA
>JACMLK010000085.1 GCA_014379665.1 Saprospiraceae bacterium
AAATATGATATATTTTCTTTTGACTCTGAAGAGCTGCATTCACCACCAAATATACGTATGTCATCGATTTCCCAACCTGCTGTTCATCCTCTATCTACGGTACAATAACCATAAATTTCAAAAGTAAAGGTTGCTTCAGTATTAAAAGAAAAGTACGGATGATCTGTAAAATCAAAAATTTCTGTATTCCAAATCCTTTCTGTTGGTAAATCATTTCGGGAATAAATTAAAACACCATCTTTATGTACTCTAATGAGATACTTTTCATTATAATTATTGATTCCTGTTGAACCATTTGTAGTCATCCACATTAATGGTGATTGTTCCCTAAAAGTCAATTTTGTAAGTTTTCCTATTTCATTTGGATTTAATGTCACTGAAAATTTCAAACCATTCAACGGGTTATATTCATTTGGATCGCAGCTATCCAATGCCCCGAAGCAAATTCCAACACCTCCGGTACCATCCGGTGTACAGGAATGATCACCTAAATCTCTTCTGACATTATTGGCAGAAAGGCTGTTGAATCCACCATTCGTCACGAGGGTTCCAATAAACTCCGCATAACTTAATTGATTACTCAGCCCATCAAAGTTGCACGCATCGAGGTCCCATCTGAACAATAACTCATCTATACAATCATCATCACAAAAAGTAGTCCCGGTTACATTTGTTGACAAAGTGGTTGAACTACCTATACAAAACTTGTTATTACCCGAAATTAATACTTCCGGATTGGAGTTGACGACAACTGCGTGTGCGCTGGTTCCGGTACATCCGTTAGTATCTGTCACAGTCACACGGTAAATGGTTGTGACAGTAGGGCTGGTTGATATTATATTATTCGTACTGCCAGTATTCCATAAATAAGTTATTCCTCCTGATGCAGTCAATGTGGCTTCATCTCCTAAACAAATTTTCTTATCCCCTATAATTGTCGCCTCAGGCAGACTCATGACATTAGCCATCCTACTTGCACTGGATGTGCAACCATTTGAGTCAGTTACAGTAACCGTATATATTGTATTTAAACCTGGATTAACCATTATAGATGTTGATGTGGCACCGGTACTCCATTCAAAGGTAATTCCACCTGATGCTGTCAACAATGATGATTTTCCGATACAAAAGGTACTATTTCCAGAAATTATTGCTATCGGTAATGGGTTGACAACTATTGAAATTTGACTTGTTTTCGAGCAACTATTTACATCTGAAACAGTGACCGTATATGTGATATTGTCGACGGGATTAACTATTATTTCAGCAGTAGTTGCTCCATTATTCCATAAATAATTAGTACCACCTGAAGCAGTCAAAGTTGTAAAATTACCTTTGCATATAACATTATTTCCTGAAATAGCTGAATTTGGTAATTTGTTTACCACCACCAATACAGTAGTGTAATCCTGACACCCATTTGCATCTGTAGCCATAACCATATACGTAGTATTGATTAATGGACTTACTGTTATGGATGCTCCAAAAGCGCCTGTACTCCACTCATAATTTACACCGCCTGATGCCGTGAGGGTGGTTGATTCACCAAGACAGATCTCAAGATCTCCGGTAATTACCGGAGAAGGTAATGGATTTACAATTACTTCAACACTACCGCTGGCATTACATCCATTAACACTTGTAACAGTGACACTATAAATATCTGTGGATAATGGTATTAAAGTAATGGAAGCGGTGGTAGCACCAGTACTCCACAAATACGAAACACCACCTGAAGCAGTAAGAACAGTAGAACCACCGGTACACACACTTTTTACACCGGAAATTACCGGAACAGGTAATGGATAAACGGTTATATTAACGTTATCTGAAAACTGACAACTATTACAATCTGTAACTAATACACTATAATTAGTGGTTACAGACGGGTTTACAATAATAGAAGATGTGGTTTCTCCTGTGGACCAAAGATAACTTATACTATTGTCAGGCACTAAACCTGAACAGCAACCTCCAAATATTTTGACATCGTCCAATTCCCATCCTGACATATTTCCACCTGACTGAACTACACAGTAGCCTCTCAATTCAAATCTAAAAACGGTTGTATCCGTAATGGCAAAAGCAGGATTTGTGCTGAAGTCAAATTTTTCAATATTCCAATTTCTTTCAGTCAGTCTATCGTCTTCTGAGTATATAAGCAGATTATTTTTATAAACTCTTATCAAATACTTAGTATTGTAATTATTTGGACCTTTCGAACCATTGGTGGTCATCCAATTAAATGGAGATTGCTCATTGAAAGACAATCCTGTGATTCTTCCTGCTTCCGATGGTGTCAAAGTTACTTCAAATCTAATGGCATTCTCAGGATTATAATTTGCCGGATCACAGCTATCCATGGCTGGAATACAGATACCAACATCTCCTGAATAACTACCTAACACAGGTGTGCATGAATGCTCACCCTGTAATCTGTAAATATTTGAAGCAGAAACATCCAAACAATTTCCTAGAGATGGAAATGACGGTATTAATTCTGAATAATCATTTTGATTTGATTGTCCATTTGCATTACATTGATCCAGAGACCAATTTACTAATAAGGAGTCCAATGTTCCCGGACAAGTTGGTGTGCATTCAGACTGACCGCTTACGATTGCTTTTAAAAGATGTTCCGTACCTATACACGCAGCCCTGTCAGGTCCAAGGTTTACGTTTAATGTTCCAACGGTAAGTGTAATATTGGTACTGGAAACACATCCGCTTGAATTTGTATATTTTATAGTATATATTCCAGAAAGTGAAGGTTGTACATTTGTAAATGTCCAAAATGAGTTTCCATCCGGTGTGCTATCACTAAATCCACCAGGTCCCGTGATTTGTAGATTATTAAATCCCAGGGACTGAATACCAAGATCAACATTTGAACCCCTACAAACAAATACATAGTTTCCTTGAAACCTTCCCAATCCTAAATTTACATAAGGAGTTAACAGTGACGGATTTCCCCCGGTTAACAAAACCAATTGCGTCTGCACAGTAATACAGCCACAATCATCATTGGCAATCACCTGATAGTCGCCCGAAATCAAGCCGTTTACTACTAAAGATTCAGAACCTTGAGCAATTAAATTACCATTTCTATACACATGAATCTGTCTTTCACAAGGATTTCCGGGCTGGTCTGTGGCCAGAATAGCCATTGATCCGTCACTTGCATAACAGGAAGATGGGTTAACAATGTTATTAATTGTAAGATTGCATTGACTATATATTACATTATTAAAGGAAGAAATATATAGAATGAGTACAAAAAATAAAATTCTTGCAATACACAGTTTTTGAGTTGAGATGAGCATGAGTTACATTTTTTAACCAAAAAATAATACAATACAAATTGTCCGATAAGCAATACTTATCAGACGAATAAAATATCTGCACCTATTTATTGGAAAGTAAAGATATGTTGTAGGATTAAGACTTTTAACTTAGAGATTAGTATTTTTCACATAATTATTAATGTAAATTATAAGATTCTCACAAATAGTTATCTTATACTAATGTAAAAATTAAAATGTATATTCTCATACTTTTTTAAAAATATCAAAATGTATTATTCTAAGATCATAATTCAACTGTATTTTCAGTGTCATTGTCTTTTATTTTA
>JACMLK010000086.1 GCA_014379665.1 Saprospiraceae bacterium
TAATTCCGGCGCTCCGGTATCTTTCGGGCAGAACAATAGCGGTGATACCAAAAGTATTACTGCAGGATTAAATATGAATTATGACCTTCCTGGAAAAAACAAACTGAATTTCAGTTACTACCTCACCCAAAGTAATACCGATCTTTCTCAACTCACGCAGAGAAATTCATTTCAACCTGGATTTAACCTGCTGAATGACAAAATTTACAACTCAATTTCCAATGCATTAAACCATAATTTTTATTCTTCTCTGGACATAAAAATTGACTCTACTACAGAATTTACATTTACGGGTAGTCTTGGTTTAAGAAACAGCGACAACATAAGCGACCGGATTGATTCCACCCTGACAGAAGAACGCGTTTTATTGAATCTGAATGACCAGAATAATGATAATGATACAGAATCAGATAACTATTCTGCCCAACTGAATTTCAGAAAAAAATTAAAAAAGAAAGGACGCACCATAACTGTTGATGGTTCTATCGGCAATACTTCTACGGGGTATCTCAATAATTTATTGAGTAAAGTTTATGACGAAAATCTTGTGTTGAATATTTCACGTTCCGTTTTGCAATATCAAGATCAGCAATCCGTCAATAATAATTACAACTATGGGGCTACCTACACCGAGCCATTGAACACAAAATGGTATTTAACATTAAATGCCAACCGCAAAAACAATAAAACCGACCTGATAAAAGAATTTTTCGATCTTGACCCGGATAATACCACGGTCAGGACATTAAATGAAGAATTGAGCAGGACATTTGACAACACCTTTGTGTATAATATCGGTGGAGCAAATATCAGATTCAGAAATGACAGGTTGACATTCAGTACAGGAGTCGAATACCAAAATTCCAGGCTGGATGGAATTCCTAGCGTAGGAGAGCCCATTAACAGAAGTTTTAACTATTTCCTCCCGAAAGCATCCCTCGAGTTAGAAAATACAAATTTCCGGGTCAATTATAACACCTCTGTAAGAGAACCATCTATGGATCAGTTGCAACCGGTAGTGGATAACTCTGATCCGCTGAATGTGTATAAGGGAAACCCCAATCTGATACCGGAATTCAGACACAATATGAGAATTTCATACAACTTCTTTGATCAGTTTAACTTCAGAAGTCTTTTTGCCAACATCCGAATGGGATACACTAAAAACAGAATTACTACTTCTTCATTTGTTGACCAGTTTTTTGTAAGAAATCAGACCCCTTTGAACACAGATCATGAATCAACTTTATCAGGTAATATTTCTTACAGCAGCCCGATTAAATTTTTAAAATCCAAATTCAGGGCAGGGGTTAATACTTCACTCACGAGTGGGATCAACTTTATCAACCAACAGTCCAATAACATAGACAGGTGGACAAACGGCATGAATCTGCTCATTGAAAACAAAACAAAAACCAGATTTGACGCATCTATCAGTGGGCGATGGAGCTTCAATAACAACATTTACAAAAATAAGGAAGCCCTCAATACTGAATTTGTCAATCAGACATATGAAACATATCTGGCACTGTTTGCAGGAAAAAATTGGACATTGGATACACGATTGGAATACAACATATATGGTCAGGGTTCCTTTGACGAACCCACAACTGTTAAACTCTGGCAGGCATCTGTATCAAAAGGATTTATAAATAATAAGATTGTTGCAAAACTGCGGGTATTTGATATTCTGAATCAAAATCAGGGGGTAAGCAGGACAGCATCAGAGACCTATATTGAAGAATCCATTTCAAATTCTATTGGTCGCTATATCATGTTGAATGTCACTTATTCTTTAAATGCTTTGAGTGCTCAACCGCAACCTCAGCGAATGATGATGATGCACTAAGGTAACTTTATCAGGTTAAAGCCTTAAGGTACATCTGGATCGTATTTTTTAATCCAAAATACAACGCATCGCAGACTATAGCATGCCCAATAGAAACTTCTAATAATTCAGGAACATTGGCTTTAAAAAATGACAGATTTTCGAGATTGAGATCGTGACCTGCGTTAATTCCAAGTTCAAGTTCATGGCATATTTTTGCAGCATATCTAAACGGATCCACTGCATCTTGTTTATGATCACCATAATCCTGGGCAAAAGAGCCTGTGTAAAATTCAATACGATCTGTTCCTGTTTCTTTTGCAGCATGTAGTCTGTCAGCTATCGGATCAATAAAAAGACTTACTCTGATACCGGCATCGTGCAATCTGGCAATTACGATCTTTAATTTCTCTTTGTGTGTAATGGTATCCCATCCACAGTCTGAAGTTAATGCTCCCGGTTCATCAGGCACCAGCGTACATTGATGAGGTTTGTTTTTAATGACCAAATCAAGAAAATCTTCTGATGGGTAACCTTCAATATTAAACTCTGTGCTGACTACATCTTTGAGAGCCGGTATATCACTGTACCTGATGTGCCGCTGATCAGGTCTGGGGTGAACCGTGATACCCTGTGCCCCGAATTCTTCACAATCCATAGCCACTTGTACCAAATCAGGATAGTTTGATCCCCGTGAATTTCGGATGAGTGCTATTTTATTGATATTTACACTTAATCTTGTCATAAGCTCTATTAAAAATGTGAGTAATCTGTATTTAATTAACGTGAGTTCGACTAACAAAACCCTGATTTAAAATTTAGAATATTAATAAAACGATTTTAGGTTTTAATACAAAACCCCGAAGGGGTGTAATCTCAAGCTAATGACTAAATACTATTTTACCAAATTGAGTGCCTTCTTTCATTTTCCTGAAACCATCATGGACATGATCAAATGGTAAGACGCAATCAATCACAGGTTTTATCCTGTATTTTTCTACTAAGGACAACATGTTTACAAAATCAAGGTCTGACCCCATAGTACTTCCAAATACAGAAATTTGTCTCCAGAATATCAATTGTGGATTCAGACCATCAATTTTACCTTGCGTACCCCCGTAAAATGAGATTCTGGCTCCGGGGTTACAAATTTTGACCAGATTATTAAATGTCGGTCCACATGCTCCATCAATGACCACATCTACTCCACCTATGTCTGAAATCAGTTGTTTGGTCCAGTCAGGATTTTGATACAAATATCCGGCTTTGGCGCCAAGCTCTTTGGCTTTTTCTATTTTATGCTCCGATCCTGATGTCACATATACCTCGCAACCGAGCGCCAATGCAAATTGCATAGCAAAAAGAGCTACCCCACCCCCTACGCCTGAAATTAATACCTTCTCTCCCTTTTCAGGTTGTGTCTTTACTACTAATGCCCTATAAGCTGTAACTCCGGCAAGGGGCAAAGCAGCCGCTTCTTCATTAGACAGATGAGTTGGTTTGGTATACAAATAGGTACGATCTATATGGAGATATTCTGCAAAAGTTCCAAAATCAGGCATACCAAGTATCTTAAACCTGTCTGACTGATATTTTTCAGTTGTGCCCCAATTCAACCCCGGATTTATAATAAAGGTGTTGCCTCCCAAAGTAACACATCCATCAGACCCAAGCACTGTGCCAAATCTCAAATTCGGATATTGCCCTTTTGTAATCCATAGATCCCTATGATTGAGTGCTGACGCTTTGATTTCAACTATTTCCTCATTGTCTTGGATTTCAGGAATATTAATTTCTGTTTTAAAAGGCAATTCATTAATATTTTGAAATACATATGCCTGCATGAAACGTAAGATTTATGAAATAATCACTAAACAATCAAAGAGATATAAATTTATTTGGGAATTACTCTTTTGTTTTTGTGTCCTTTTTAACAATAAAAAAACCGGATATGTTGCCATATCCGGTTTGAAAAAACCCAGAATCATTTTTATAAACACATTACTCGATTAAAATCATTTTTTTCGTTGAAACAAATTCCCCTGCTTCAATCTGGTAATAATATACACCTGATTTTGCAAGATAGTCTGCATTAATACTTACTACATGATATCCTTTTTCATATTTGTTTACCAGAGAGAATACCAATTTACCGGTTACATCAAGTACTCTGATAGAAGCTGTTGATGGAGCTGCCAGTTCAAATGAAATATTGGTGTTTTCCTTAAATGGATTTGGTTCATTCTGATATAAAACATTCTGATATCCTGAAACACCTGATGCTCTGTGATGAATATTTAATGATCGTACAGTGGCATCTGTATCATATATTTCTGCATTTAAGATGGAATTATCCACATTTATCTCATTTGAACTTCCATTACCCAAAGTCTTAAATATAACAGTAAATAGTATTTCTTCCGGGTTAATATGTATCCCTGAAGATATATCATAACTGAATGCTAACTTTCCGTTTCCTGCATTTTGGCTATTCACATGATGACCTTTCACATCAAAAGCTCCAGGTTCAATTCCAGTGAAAACCAGTTGATTGGTATTGAAATTTAAGGCAAACTGGGTACCCATGATATCCATTGCTTCACCTGCTTTCAATGCGTATTTAAATGTCTCTCCGGATCTGAATGAGGTTTCTTCTGTTACAAACAATGCATTTTGAAAACGCTTTTCAGTGGATATGCTTGAAGCATTTGCTTTCGCACTATTATTCACATCACCAACCTTCACAGCTGTAAAATTGACATTCGACTTGTCTTCGAACACTGAATCAAGATTAATCTTTGAAGGAAAATCAAATGGAAATTCAGGGTCTTCAAAAATGTATTCATTTGGAACAAATCTCCAGGATGTATTATTCTCAAACTCCAAAGTAATGCCGAGGATCAATTTTCTTAGATTTACAAGATCGCTTGCCGTTATACTTCTGGAATTATTAACATCTGCTGCGAGCAGTTTATATGGAGATTCTATTTTCTGAATACCGAGAATATGTCTTTGTACCATAACCAAATCCAATGTGGAAACACCGTTAAGAATGTCACTGTTCTTATATGCACCGATAGTTTTTGGATCGAAAACATCCACACCGGTAAACTTATAGGTTCCATGGTTCTTTGTCTTATCCTTAATTTCAGAAGAATTAGCCATATTTACAAGTTCTACATCTATATCATCTATGCCCTCTTCATTTTCTGTTGTGATTCTTCCTTCAACAGTTGGAAGCAATCCGGCATTATCCTGACATGCATTGGTCAAAGGTGAATCCTGCAATACCAAAATTACATCGCAGAAATCTCTGTTGCCTGATGCGTCAATCACATGCATTTGCAGTGGTATTCTTGCTACCTGACCATTTGGAATATCCGAACATGTGAAATTTCTGCTTAGCTGTGTTCCTGCTGAATTAAATGAGTATTTAAGACCTGCATTTGATCCGCAAGCGGCTTCACTTTTAAGGTTGAAGTCACTAGCCCAAACTTCAGCTTTTCCATTGGCATCAATCACCCATACAACTTCTCTCAAACAAATTGGTGTTGGCTTTTTAGTGGACCTTATGGTGACATCAAATGCACAGGTAGATGAAGTGCCACATCTGTTTGTAACTGTAAATGTAACTCTATGTGTTCCAACTTCCAGCGTTTTTGTAAAGCTGCTTCCACTTCCGGAGTCATCTATTGTGTTATTTTTATCAAGATCAATTTTCCATGTATAATAAAGATCTTCATCATCAGTACAATCATCTTCAGCTATAGCTGTGAATGTCACTTCTTTATCACATCTGCTAGGATCAGTGTCTAATGTTCGCGCAGCACATGAAGAATTAAATCTTGGTGCATTGGTCCCTTTTAGTTTGATCAATTGTGTTTTCTCAAAGATCGGACCTGTGACAGAATTATAAGTACACCAATCAATTATTTTCCACGTTCTAAGAATTTTAACGCACGCTTCCGGCACATAATAAAATAACTGATCAGTATAGAAATGCCTATCTGACTGCAACTGGATGCCGTGATAATTGGTTTGCTGTTAAGTGCTTCAGGCGTTGCATCATTCAGATTACATGAATTGATGTCAATGTCAGCAGGAAAGATAATATGACCTGCATTGAATATCGGACTGGTTACTGTCAGAGTCTGATTGCAAGTCACCGTAGGGTCACTTATTACAAACCATTGACGGACTACAGTACCAAACCCACAGCTATTCAGCGAATTAGATAATATCCTGCTGTTGAATTTAAGATTTCCGCATACTCCGGTTACTGTTGGTTTGCCAAAAAATGATGTATCAAATGAAGGACTGTTAATATTAGCCCATATCGCTATTTTCGGGTCACCACAAGCAAGTGTCACATTTGGTGGGCAAGTCAATACTGGTTTTCTCTTATTCTGAACTTTAACGACAGTTTCGCAATCATTAAAGTTACCTGCATTATCATATACTCTTAGAATTACTGTGACATAGGATGACGGGCTTGTGACGTCTTCACAACAAAAATTGACTTTGGGTCCAAAATTTAGGTCTGATGCAAACCCAGGACAAAATGTGGTTTTTCTTCTGACCGCAAAGCTGTCAATTCCACAATAATCATTACTATGATCATCCAAAGATTCTGCAAATAACTCAGCCGAACCGCTATCTTCTAATGAAATGATGGTTGAGCCTTCACAAATGGCAGTAGGGGGTGTTCTGTCCACCACATCTACTTCTGTAAAGCAATCTGTAGAATTGCCGCAAGCATCTACTACTGTATATTTTATCCACGTTCTACCCAAAGCAAGATTAATAATCGTATAATTAGGGTAAGTACCTATTACTTTTGTATCAGTTGGCAAAGGACCCTCTGATGTGACAAATGGTGTAGATGGACCTGGATCATTACCTAATGCATCTGCTTTTTTAAATTTGACCGACCAGGTTGTTTCTGAGCAATCGTGTATCACAATTGGTGGTCTCACTACCCAATCTGCAGTACATGAGGAGCTCTTGGTAGTTATTACCGCTGCCACTGTGGAATTGTCTAAAGGGGTCACCATATCAGCAGGGCAAGTAACTACAGGAGGGATATCATCATGTATTTTAATAGTTTGCGGGCAAATTTTATCTTCACCGGTACACCAGTCTATGATATTCCATTGTCTGAAAACCTTAATACCTGCGCCGCACAAATCAAATACTACATCATTGTAATATACCTGAATGTTCTGGCATGAAATATTGGTAGGCTGACCGCTCACAGAAGGAGCTGGTGCTCCATTTGGCAAAGCGATGAAATTTACACTACAGGATACAATATAGTCAGGAGGGCAGATAACTTCCGCCAAACTGATTCTTCTGATATAAAAATACTGCGTTTTGACGTCAGACACATTGCCACTTGCATCAGTAACAGTCCATTGTCTTTGTATTATTTTGGAAAATCTGTCTGCACATTGTAAATTTGTAACAATATCATTCTTTTTGTATATTAATGAAGCAGAACTAGAACATGCATCCATAAACATAGGTCTGTTGGATGCGTTGGCTGCAGTTTGATTCAAAAATGCGATTTCACCATTACACGGCAGTGTACAAATAGAAGCACTTACAGATGATTTCACATTGCCCACCCTGCTTTCGATGTCGAGGGTATTGATGTTAATAACTACACCAGGTGTAAGGACGGTCACTGAAGAAAGTACCAGAAAATAATTAGTGCCTACATTAAGACTTCCGGAAAATGTATTTACCGTCATTGATATTAAATTGTTACATGGCATAGTGGGATCAAAGCTGCCGCTATATAAATTAAACCTGGCATTTGTCTGCCCCAAATTGATGTCAACAATTCCTGTGGCATCCACTGCAAATTGCAATACCGTATAGTTAGCAGGTGAAAAGCCGCCTGTTCCACCTGTACATATCGAACCAAACGGTCTATTAAATTGTGGGGAATCCCAGCTAACTATCGTATCAAATGAAGTGATTCTCTCCTCACACGGACAGGTGGTGATCACCGGTGGAAGCTTGTCTTCAATCAAAGCATCACCCCAGCATGTATTTCCACAGCCTCTGAGCGTCACTTTTACTCTTAGAGTCAGGCCGATATGAGTGCTGTTGATTACCGGTCTTTTGACAGGAAGTCCCTGAAAAGTGGCCACTGTGACAGATGGGAGCAAGGTGCCGTTGGCAAATTTAGCTTCCACATCATACAGACTGTCAATATAAGCCGGGGCTTCCAGTATCATGTCGGGCTCGATAGTCATAGAACAGTCGTCATCCAGTGATATCTGAACTAAATCATTACATGCCATAATGGTATTACAATCCACAACAATCTGGCCATGCACTAATGTTTGAGAAAATATAAGAGTTAAGGCAATTGAGCATGCCAGTGTGGTCGTCTTGAAAATTCCGTTAAAAACATTCCGGAACAAATTTTGAGTAAAAATGGGTCTTTTCATTGTATGAAAATTTAATATTTGATTAAATCGATAAGATTTCATGATTTGAAAAAAGTAAGGTGCATTTCATGAAAAGCTAACTTTTCATCATATGCACCTGACTAATAATTAATTTATTACAATCATTTTACGGGTGGCTGAATGGGTGTTTGAATCCAGTTGATAATACAGCACACCATTGATATTAAATGTACTTACATCCAGATTGATGGTATTATATCCTTTGGCATAATGTCCAGTTGTCTGATAGATCAACTTTCCGGTCAGGTCAAACAACTTGAAGGTCATTACATCTGTTTCCGGTAGATTGAATCCAATCACCGTTGAATTATTAAATGGATTAGGTACATTTTGATATAGCTCAAACTTGTCTGAATTATTTAAAGTTGATCTTCCGGAATCAAGTCTGATACCATTTGATGACAGATTTCCTGATTCCTGAGTATA
>JACMLK010000087.1 GCA_014379665.1 Saprospiraceae bacterium
TGTATCAGCCAGCATTAGCTCGAGCAATTATTGCGCGGAAATTCGTTATAATTATACAGGTAAAAGATATGATCTTCCTGATCATTCTCTTGTGATGCCCGCTATTCACATACTTGATTTCAATGTAGTCTACGTCATTAATAGATGGAATTATCAAATCAATTTAAACAATGTACTGAATGAGCATTTTGCGATAGTGCGATTTTTTCCAATGCCATTACGAAATGCTTCAATAAGAATAACTTATATCATCAAATAACTTTAACATCAATTAATTATGAACAAATTTTGGATAATTTTCGCAGGGCTGACTTGTATTTTTATTTCCTGCGACAAAGATGAAACAGAGAATAATATCAGTTTTTCAAAGGGTATATTTGTAGTGAATCAGGGTGTATTTCAAAATGGCACCGGAACTATTACCTATAGAAATGAAAGCGATAATAATTTACTTCAGGATGTATTTGAAACCAAAAACGAAGGGAAAGTACTTGGCAATATAGCACAATCCATGATCAAATTTGACAACAAATATTTTATTGCAGTCAATAATGCCGCAAAAATTCAGGTAGTGAATGCCAGTGACTTTAAATCCATTGGTGAAATTACAATTGATTTACCCAGATATTTTGTTACGGATGGCCAAAAATTATATGTGAGTTCCTGGGGAAATGATTATAAATCGGGAGTAATACATGAAATTAATGCGGTGAATCTTTCCATTTCTCCTCCTATACATGTAGGAAACGCACCTGAAACCATGTTGTTTTCAGAAGATAAACTTTATATAACAGTATCTTCACCATATGGACTGTCATCACAGACCGTCGCAGTGATTGATACAAAAACTAATAAAGTAGTGAAAAGCATCCAAACCGGAGATAGTCCTGTATCAATAGTAAAAGATATAAACGATGATATCTGGATATTGTGTACCGGAAACTATGATCCGGATCCTACAAAATTTACAAAAGGATCTCTGCATAGGCTAAGCAATGATCTTAAAATGAATTCTTTTATCCTATCCACCGGGGCAACAGGTCTAATAACGGATAGTGATGGAGATAGACTGTATTTTCTCATGGATGGAAAAGTAATGGCCCACGATATCAACGACCAAACATTTGAAAATGAATCAGTTTATGACGGATATTTTAATTGTATTCATTACCAAAATTCTACCCATAGGATTTTCTTAGGTCAGGGAAGTTTCACAGCTCAGGGAGAAGTGTTGTTTATAAATCCTGAAACTCAGGGAACAGGAAGGTTTGCCACTGGGATAGGACCTGGTTTTATTTACTTTTCAGAATGATAAAAACAGAAATATTATACGGTAAAGGGTGATGAGAGTCATACTATGTACTGATATGAATTCATTTATCTGTTGCAACAAATAATCAATTCAAGGTGTTTAAATAGGGTCAGCAGAAAGTCACGAAAATAAATTTTTATGTTTTCAAAACTAATACTTATTTTCTCACACCTAAGAATTTGTGATAACAAGTGGAAATACAAAACGTAATCAAACAATCCAGATTTAAGGATGGTTATCACAAAGCCATGATTAATCTTTTCTATACATCCAATTATTTCAGGGATGTGCATTTAAAAATATTTATCAAATATAACATACAGGGACAACATTTTAATATCCTGAGAATACTCAAAGGTAAACATCCGGAGCACGTATCACCGGGATATATAAAAGAGGTTATGTTGGATAAAGGCAGAGATATTACCAGACTTATTGACAAATTGGTAGTAAAAGGATGGGTAAATCGATGTATTTGTCCGGATAATAAAAGAAAGATGGATATTTCACTTACAGAGTCAGGAATGGAAGCCATCAATAAAATAACTTCAGAAGTTAACCAATCCGATATGAACCTGAAGACATTATCAGAAGAAGAATATCATTTGCTCAGTAATTTACTGGATAAAATGAGAGGTTGAACATAGATGTTGACATCAATTGATTACCCTTCAAAATTAAACGAAATGGTGAATATCTGGGAAACAACATTCTCCAATACCCTGGCTTCATTTTGACTTCTGTCGTAGAGTAAAATATTACCCAGTCCCCTGGAGAATTTTATTTCAGGAGAAAATATAAAGTAAGGATAAAACATCTGAATACCGACGCCTACTTCATACTGAAAATCATGTGGTGCAATTTTTATCAAAGATTGACGTGATTTGGAGTTCGTCTGGACATCATAACTATACTTGAGTCCTGCCACTACAAACATTCTTTTGTCTTTATACGGTTCGGATTTATAACGTATGTGAAAAGGGAGTTCAAAAAAAACAGATTCTATCTTTCGTTCCACAACCGTAGATGAGGACACCTGTGTGAATTCGATTCCACGTTGTGCAAATGAAAACCCGGGTAAAAATCTAAAATCAAA
>JACMLK010000088.1 GCA_014379665.1 Saprospiraceae bacterium
AAAGCAAAGTCTGTCACTTTCCCATTTCTGTCCAGGATAGTAATCTTGTTGGTGTCAAATTTAAATCCTGCTCCATCGTCACTCAATGAATTAAGAACGATAAAATCCAGATTTTTCTTGTGCAGTTTTTGAGTGGCATGTGTGATTTCATCATTTGTTTCCAAAGCAAAACCTATCAGACATTGGTCATTTCTTTTTATTTTACCCAAAGTAGCCGCAATATCTACCGTTTTGACCAGTTGAAGCTGAAGATCATCTTCAGTCTTTTTTATTTTGAATTCAGAAGGATTACTTACCGTATAATCAGCAACCGCAGCCGCCAGTATGACCAGATCACTTGATTCAAAATGGATAGAAGTAGCCTTATACATCTCCTGAGCACATTGTACATGTATAATCTTGTATTTCTCAGCCGGCAAAGTTACAGAAACCGGACCTGCAACTACGGTGACATCGGCGCCTCTCGCCAGGCAGACTTCTGCAAGCGCTGCACCCATTTTCCCGCTGCTGCGATTGCCAATAAATCTGACGGGGTCGATCGATTCGAAGGTAGGTCCCAGTGTAATAAGTACCTTCTTGCCGGCAAGATCCGCTTTGATTTTAAAAAATCGGTTAAGGTAAGTTACTATTTCTTCAGGCTCAGCCATTCTGCCTTCACCCTCCAGTCCACTGGCTAAATAACCTGTACCTACCGGTATTATTTTATTGCCATAGGATACAAGTTGGGACAAGTTGTGTGCAGTGGATGGATGTTTCCACATATCCAGATCCATAGCCGGAGCTATTATCACCGGGCATTTTGCCGACAAATAACAGGCTGACAACATATTATCAGCCAGGCCATGAGCCATTTTGGAAATAGAATTGGCGGTAGCGGGTGCAATAAGCATGACATCAGCCCACATACCAAGATCCACATGATTGTTCCAGTGGTCCCCGTCAGATATCTGATCCATCACAGGATGTCCGGTTAACGTGGAAAAAGTAAGTCCAGAAATAAAATCTCTGGAAGCTTCAGTCATGATAACACGAACTTCTGCTCCATCCTTTATCAGCAATCTGCAAAGTAAAGCAGCCTTGTAAGCAGCTATGCTTCCTGTGATACCTAACAGAATCTTTTTACCCTGAAGCATTTCGATATAAATATAAGCTTATTCTTCGTGCGTTATTCTGGGCTCGTGGTATTCAAAAGTAAGATCGCCGTTGATGAATTCCTGTGTAGCTATGATAACAGGATTGGGAAGTCTTTCATAAAACTTGCTGATCTCTATCTGTTCCTTATTTTCAAGGATTTCTTCAATAGTTTCTGAAGTGCTTGCAAATTCATCCAACTTACCATGCAGCTCATTTTTAATTTCTATGGATATTTGTTCAGCTCTTTTGGTAATTACGGTAATAGACTCATAAATATTTGAAGTCATGGCCGAAATAGTTTTGATGTCACGAGCTTTCACGTTAGGGTCTAATCCCTGTACTTTTGATTTGATATCACTTGTCATATTTCTAATTTTTTAAGCTCTTCTAAAGCTTCTTTTTGTATTGATTTAGCTTCCTTCAGCTTTTTGGATGCCGGATGCTTTTTAATAAACTGATTATAGTGCTCCAATGTTTCGTTAAATCTGTCTTTCTTTTTTTCATATATACTATTGGAAGCCAGGACAAAACTGGACTTCAGTATCAATAATCTTACTTCTTCAATTTTTTTCGACTCCGGAAAGTCCTTCAGCATATTCTGGAATGAAGTAACTGCAGCCTGATACTGTCCGATTTTATAGTACAGATTGCCTTGTTCAAAAGACTTGAGCTCAAGTTTACGCCTCATCTCGTCAATCAGTTTATTGGCCTGCTCTGCCCTCTCGGTGTTGGGGTAAAGATTTATAAACTGTTCAAATCCTTCAATGGCTTTTTCTGTATAGGTCTGATCAAGTTTATAATTGGGTGAAAGACGGTAATTGGAATAAGCCGCCATGTACTCTGCTTCTTCTTTGTTTATACTATTCGAAAAAGTAGCAGAGTAATTTTTAAAATAGGTAGATGCCAATATAAAATCCCCCTGATAATAATGTGCGTAAGCATATTTAAAAAATAAATCTTCCGCTTCCTGTCTGCCCCGGTAAAACTGAATCACAATATCGTACAGCGCAATGGCTCTGTCATATTCTTTATCCTGATAGTATTTGTTGGCGGCTTTAAATACCTTCTCGGGCTGATTACTGTTTCTCAATGCTTCAAATTCTGACTTACAGGAAGCAAGAAAACATACAATTAAGACAAGAAAAAATGGATAAATTTTCATAAGGGCGCAAAATTAAAACTTTTCAGGATATAAACCGGTAAATTCAGGAAAAACAATATAAATTGTGGTTAATATTTTAACATGTGCCTGAATTAAAACGTTACACATTAATTTCAAAACGCAGCAATTTGTGAAGTGCTTTAAAAAAAAAGTTAAAATTTTAATAAAAAGTGTAAATTTTCTGTTTGATAAAACTATTTGGCATTATCTTTACGTTACTAAATGACATTAAGACATATTATTAAATTTTAAAACACATATCATGAAACAGTTATTTATTGTATTTTCTTTCATTCTTGCAGCGTCTTTATCTTCCAATGCACAGACCTGTACTAAATCCGCTTCTGCCGGAAAAGCTTGTTGCGCATCTAAAAAAATGGCATCTGCATCTTCATCAGTATCCGATACTAAAGTGGCCAGTGCTATAATGGAAGTGGATGAAGCTATTGTAGCATCCAACGGTAATGTCGTTAAAAGGACGTGTGAAATGTCAGGCACCACCTCTTATTTTGAGAAATCTGTAAGCAGTGATTCCGATAAAATTAGCTGGGAAGAAGTAAAATACGATACCGATACTAAATCTTTCACTAAAGTAGCTTCAGCTTCGATGGAAAAAGATGCAAACGGTGCCAAAGTAGTAACTAAAGCTTGTTGCGCCAAGAAAGACGGCAAAGCATGTTGTGCTAAAAAAGACGGTGCAAAAGCATGTGTTAAATCAGAAGGTACAAATTAATTTAAGTTAATTTTTGAAATATATCGAAAAGCTTTCCTGATTCAGGAAGGCTTTTTGTTTTATATGGGCATATAAGGACATTAAAATCTGCTATGAAAACACTACATAATCAAACTTTGTAACTAAAGTATTGGTTTTATTTACAATATCTACTTATGACACTACAGACAGAAAAGATCACTTCAAAACTATTTACCCAGGATATTTTTATTTCTCAACTCCAAAGAAACAGGACAACAAGGATATTATTGCCCGAAGCGTATTACAAATACCCTGATAAAAGATTTCCGGTCATGTATCTTATGGACGGACAGAATTTATTTGATGCATCCACGGCATATTTTCAGCCATGGAATGTACAAAAGGCCATGGACAGTTTGCCGCTTAAGGACCAAATCATCCTGGTAGGTATAGATAATGGCGGACATTACAGAGGATCCGAGTATCTCCCCCATCATCACCATCCGCTATATCATCACGGAGAAGGAGATAAATTTGTTGATTTTATCGTCAGTGAATTAAAACCCAAAGTGGATCATCATCTCCGGACGCTCACAGATCGCGAAAATACCTTCATTGCCGGCAGTTCATTAGGAGGGTTAATCTCTTTTTATGCGGCTACCAGATGGAGCCATATTTTTGGTAAAGCTGGCGTCATGTCACCTGCATTTTGGGTGTATCCTCAGGTGTTGAATTTTAAACCCGGACAATTCAGCAAAATATATGTAATGGGAAGCAAAACTGAAAGCCGGGGCATGTCCAAAACATTGGAGAAAACATACCGGGCACTCAGAGACAAAGGATATCCTGAAGACAGTTACAGAGTGATCATAAAAGACAGAGGCAAACACAGTGAAAAAATGTGGGGCAGTCAGTTTAGCAACATGCTGAAATGGTTAATCAAATAGCACTACATTTCACCGGATACCTGATATATTTGCAAAGTAATATGTATTCGTGAAAAATAAAATAAAATGGGGTATACTTGGCTGTGGTAAAATAGCCAATAAATTTGCTGCTGATCTTGAATTAAGTGATGGTGGTACTCTTTATGCCTGTGCAGGGAAAGAAAAAGATAAAAGGGATTCATTTGCTAAAAAATTTAATATAGTTCAGGCCTTTGATTCCTACACAAAATTAGCCGAGTGTCCTGAAATTGATGTGATATATATTGCTACCCCGCATTC
>JACMLK010000089.1 GCA_014379665.1 Saprospiraceae bacterium
CATGGCAGCAATGTTTCTAACGTCAATAATTGGGTACTATCAATCACAAATAATGTAGCGGCGGTGTATGCGATACACGGTGTACCTTTGATGTTGAGTCAGGTATTTGTATGGACCACCACTGATCCTTATGCTTCATTAACTGACGTTGCAGCTATCAGAGATTTGTTTGTAAATAATATCCAAAACAGTTACAATGGTCGAATAGCCCATCTTCTCTCAACCAGACTGCTGGGAGGAGGAATTTCAAATGGTATTGGTGGATATTGCAATTCCTATCCTACCTATCCGGGACCTCAGTGTATAAGCAGTGATTTGTCCACTGGTATTATACCTTTTCCAAATTATTCATTTAATACTTATGTGGTTGCACACGAAATAGGTCATGTGATGGGTCTGAGACATACTCATGCTTGTGTATGGAATAATACACTGACCCAAATTGATGATTGTGGTAATCAATATGCAAATGTAAACGGAGACACACCTGAAGGTTCATCATGTTATGATTCCATGAATCCAATTTTGCCAGGAGGAGGAGGTACAGTTATGAGTAATTGTAATCTGATCAATGGAATCGGAATTAATTTAAATCTGGGTTTCGGTACATTGCCCGGAGGACTGTTGTATCAAAACTTCATTTATGCAAATTGTAATACAGGTCTTACTTGCGGTAGTTTGCCACCAGTGAATGATTTATGTTCAAGTGCCATAAATCTACCCGTTAATTACAGTTGCGTTGTAAATGCTTTTACAAATGTTCGGGCTACGTCTACTGCCGGAGTGCCCGTTTTTGATTGTGGAAATCCCGGTAACCCAATAAAAGACATCTGGTTTAAAGCAACTGCGCCACCTTCCGGAAGACTGACGATAGAAACGACCCAGGCTTCAGGAGGTTTAACTGATCTTATTATTCAGGCTTATTCAGGCATTTGCGGAAATTTATCTTCTATCACATGTGATGATAATAGTGGTGCGGGGGAGCATGCTCTATTGTCGTTAGCAGGGCTCACATCCGGTCAGGTCATATACATCAGGCTTGTAGATAGCGGTAGTGATAACGAAGGCATTTTCAATATCTGTGCTTATGATAACACATTACCATGTCATCCGGATTTCGATGCATTAGTTAATTTTTATAATGGAACAGGTGGGTCTTCGTGGACAAATAAGACAGGATGGCAACAAGGAGCTGCCGGTACAAATTGCAATGTATGTACCTGGTATGGTGTCACTTGCAATGCTCAGTCAAGGGTTACGGGTATCAGTTTATCAAGTAATAATCTGACAGCGAGCAGTATTCCGTCATCACTTACAAATTTAACTTATCTGAATGTTCTTGCTTTATTCAACAACAATCTGTCTGGTAATCTGCCTACTTTTCTCAACAATTTCAATTACTTGTTCACTCTTGATCTGGGTGGCAATGATTTTACAGGTTCAATTCCTTCCAATCTGGGAACTATAAATACGCTAAAGAATTTATATCTTGATGGCAACCTTTTAACCGGTCAATTGCCTACCTCTCTAACGAACATTAATTTGAGCCTTATTTACGTAAATAATAATGCACTTACTGGTTGTTTCCCCGCTGGATACAGTGAATTTTGTTCCAAGGCATATAATTTTTCAGGTAATCCCTCGCTTGCCGGAGGCATTCCATTTAGTACTTATTGCAGTAATGGAAATGGAGGTGATCAGGACAGTGACGGATTTTGTAAGGCATTAGGTGACTGTGATGATAATGACAATGTGATATTTCCCGGGAATCCGGAAGTCTGTGATACTAAAGATAATGATTGCAACGGTTTGATAGATGATATCCCGACTCCATTGACCAATACATGGATTAGCGGCTCAGGCAACTGGCATACCCCAGCCAACTGGAGTCTGGGTATCGTTCCGATCAGGTGTCACAATGTTGTGATTTCAGGAACCAATGGAACTACTGTTACTATTATGACCGGTCAGACAGGAGAAGGAAGGTCTGTAAATGTAGAGTCAGGTAAAAATCTTGTTATCGCTAACGGAGGAACCCTTACCATTAATTATGGACTGAATCTCATAAACTCCGGTACATTGACCAATAATGGAACAATGAACATCAATAATATTCTCGACAATGCACTATTTGGATTGAATAATTCAGGTACCATAACCAATAGCTCAACGGGTACTATTTTGATCCGGAATTCAGGAACACGCTCCTTATCCAATAATTTGGGTGGTGTTCTTACAAATAATGGTATGCTGACTATAGATGGAAATGTGCTTGGTGGAAGTAGTACAGGTTTTCATAACTTAGGGAATATCACCAATACCGGTACATTAACGGTTAGAAATATCACTGGGAAAGAAATAATTATAGCACCGGGTTCTAGTTTTAATAATCAGACTAATGGTGTACTTAGTTTGGAATAAAGACTTGATTAAAATTAGATGAGCTCACATTTATATTTGTTTGCCGCTTAATAAATATTCCAGACCGTTGGATTTTATAACATAAGTAGTGGATAAAAGCATACCAAACCTTCCGCTTGGAAACCCTTGTACAGACATCCATTCAAGGTAATAAGTTGGAATGTTTTTAATCAGTATTCCTTTATATTTTCCATAAGGCATGATCATTGATTGGATGTCCATTAATATAGTGGGATCGGGTTTGTCCTGCATTTCCATTTTTTATACAAATGCTTCAGCTTCGACAGCCTCCGGATCCACGGTCTCATCAGCTTCAGGCTTGATCTGGTCAAGCTCAACTTTAAGATTGTCAATGATAAAAACCTGTCGTTCCGGTGTGTTTTTACCCATGTAATACGACAACAAATCTTCAATTTTTGTGCCTTCACCCAATATCACAGGCTCCAATCTTATATTTTCACTGATAAAGTCTTCAAACTCATTAGGAGATATTTCTCCCAATCCCTTAAAACGGGTAATTTCAGCCTTCCCTTTTAATTTGACAATAGCTTCCTGCTTTTCCTGTTCGCTGTAACAATAAAAAGTTTTCTGTTTGTCTCTTACTCTAAACAGTGGAGTATCCAGAATATACAAATGACCCATTTTGACCAGATCAGGAAAAAACTGAAGAAAAAATGTCAGCAATAATAACCGGATGTGCATACCATCTACATCAGCATCAGTGGCAATGACTACACGATTGTAACGGAGATTTTCAATACCGTCCTCAATATCAAGTGCGTGTTGAAGGAGGTTGAGTTCTTCATTCTGATACACCACCTTTTTGGTCATACCATAACAATTGAGTGGCTTGCCTCTTAGACTGAATACTGCCTGTGACTGAACATTACGTGCCTTTGTAATCGAACCGCTGGCAGAATCTCCCTCTGTTATGAAGATAGTACTAGCCAGCTTATGTTCATCTTCTGCCTTTCTGCCGTCTGTGAGGTGAATACGACAATCCCGCAGTTTTTTATTGTGAATATTTGCTTTTTTAGCTCTTTGATTGGCAATTTTTTTAATGTCTGCGATCTCTTTTCTTTCACGCTCTGACTGAAGTATTTTACGAAGAATGGAGTCTGCAACCTCTTTGTTTTTATGCAGAAAATTATCCAGATTTGTCTTCATAAAGTCAATGACAAATGACCTGATAGATATACCTTCAGGGGACATATTCTGTGAGCCGAGTTTTGTTTTTGTCTGGGATTCGAATACCGGTTCTTCTATTTTGATACTTATGGCACCTACAATGGATGACTGCACATCTCTGGTATCAAAAGGTTTATTGTAAAACTCTCTGAGTGTCTTTACAATGGCTTCTCTGAACACTGCCAGATGAGTTCCCCCCTGGGTGGTGTTTTGTCCGTTTACAAAAGAATAATATTCTTCCCCATATTGGTTATTATGTGATATGGCTATCTCAATATCTTCTGCCATAAGATGGATAATGGGATAGAGCAGATTTTCTACATCCGTTTTTCTTTCAAGCAAGTCTCGGAGACCATTTTTTGAAACCAGCGTTTTGCCATTATAATTGAGTTTTAATCCGGCATTCAGGTAAGCATAGTTCCACAATTGATTTTCGACATACTCAGGCCTGTACTTGTAATGCTTAAAAAGCATTTCATCTGCTACAAATTCTATGAGTGTTCCATTGGGTTCAGGAGATTTAGATATTTTAGGGTCAGAAGTAATGACTCCTCCTGTAAATTCTGCAGTCTTAGTTTCACCATCTCTGAATGATTGCACTTTGAAGTAACTGGATAATGCATTCACTGCCTTTGTTCCTACTCCATTCAAGCCGACAGATTTTTTAAATGCTTTGGAGTCGTACTTACCCCCTGTATTTATTTTGGATACACAATCCACTACCTTGCCAAGTGGAATTCCACGACCATAATCCCGTATAAAAACACGACCATGATCAATACTAATGTCAATACTTTTACCATTTCCCATGACAAACTCGTCAATTGAATTATCTATTACTTCTTTAAGCAAAATATATATCCCATCTTCCTGGGCAGAGCCATCCCCGAGTTTCCCGATGTACATGCCTGGTCTAAGCCGTATATGTTCCTGCCAATCAAGACTTCGTATATTATCTTCATTATAAATAATTCCGCTATTGTCGCTCATATGTTTTTATCAATTATTTAGTGTCATACACCAAAGAGCAAATATAAGAAATTTTATTGATATGTTAACGGACATTAGTCCGGCTGATATTATCCTGAAGAAACCAAATCATTTAAGAAAATCGAACACTTTGCTTTTATTTATGAACTTTTATTTCACTTCATTACTTTATCTTTGCGCTACAACCTACTCTAAACTTAGTAATTGCTATTCAAATTTTAAATATTAAGATATAACATATGCCTGCATCCTATTCACTTTTCGAACTAAATGAATACATCAGGCGAGTATTAGCGCTCAACTTTACGGAGCCTATTTGGGTGAGCTGTGAGATAGCGCAGGTGAAGGAAGTGAGAGGAAATGTCTATCTTGATCTCGTCCACCATGACGAGAAAACACAGGATATAACTGCACAAATCTCTGCCAATATTTGGTTTAAATCATTACTATTTCTTAAAAATAAACTCGGAGATCTCCTTCCTTCTCTGCTCAAAGAAGGGACTCATGTGCTCATTAAGGTACAGGTCGAATTTAATGAACGATATGGTTTGAAGTTGATTGTTGAAGATTTAGACCCTGCTTTTACCATCGGTCAGATGGAAATGAACCGTCAAAAAATAATCCAGAAATTATCAGATGAAGGATTAATTGACATTAACAAAAGTCGTAAGCTTCCTACAGTTATCAGTCGGATAGCCGTCATTTCATCCGCTGGTGCCGCCGGATATGTTGATCTGGAAAACCATCTTGCAACCAATTCATATGGTTATGCTTTTGATATTTCATTATTTCAGGTGGCTCTCCAGGGTCAAAATACGGAGAGAGATGTATGTAATGCTTTTGATCTCATCCAACAACGTCATGGATTATATGATTGTGTGCTGATCATCAGAGGTGGAGGTTCCAAACTTGACCTTTCCGGATTTGATAGTTATAACATTGGTTCAAAAATCAGTCAATGCCTATTGCCGGTGATCACTGGTATTGGTCATGATGTTGATAACACTGTGGCAGACATCTGTGCCTACCGATTTTTAAAAACACCTACCGCAGTTGCAGATTATATTGTGGAACATAATTTTATTTTTGAAACCAGGGTTATGGAAGTGACTTATTGGATAGTTCAGATGTGTAGACAAATACTTCAAAATAATGACTTGCAGCTCAATCAAATGATACAGATGCTTAAACTACTCCCTTCAGATATATTGAAAAGGAATACGACAACTATCGGATATTTGAATCAAAATATATTTTTTTCAGTTAAAAATATTATTAAGCACCATAAAGAAAAGCTTTCCTATGCAGATAATAATATTACCATACTCAACCCTAAAAACATATTAAAACGAGGCTATTCAATCGTCAGACAAGACGGGAACATTATTAAAAAAAGTAGTGACCTGGATTATAATTTAATGCTTGGTATAGAATTTTTTGACAAAGAAATCAAAATAAATATCAGATGAATAAAGAGGTATTAACCTATGATGCTGCATACTCAGAACTAAATGACATACTTACTTATCTGCAAACAGATGAAGTCAGTCTTGATGATCTTAGTGAAAAACTTAGAAGAGCTTCTGAACTTTCGGAATTTTGTAAACTCAAATTGAGAACAATAGAGAAGGAAATAGAAAAGATCAGTCCCGCTAGTGAAGAAAGAAAAGATTAAAAAAAA
>JACMLK010000090.1 GCA_014379665.1 Saprospiraceae bacterium
ACTCTTCCGATCGGACCCCGGTCTTCAATTTTGTGTCCTATACTTTCAAGAATTTTTCTTTCTTTAATTTCTATAGCATCATTTTCTGTCTGAATGATATCGGGCAACCATTGGTGATGAAACTTTGAAGATTGTACTGCCTGATCTATGGTCATTTCAAAATCCAGCACATTGACTATTGTCTGAAAGACGGAAGTGATTATTGTACTCCCTCCGGGGGTTCCAAGTACCATGAGAAGACGACCATCCTTTTCGACAATGGTAGGTGTCATTGAACTCAACATTCTTTTATCAGGTTCAATTTTGTTTGCTTCAGCTCCAACCAAACCATACATATTAGGTGTGCCCGGTTTAATTGAAAAATCATCCATCTCATTGTTTAATATAAAACCTGCTCCACTTACTACTGTAAATGATCCATATCCACCGTTTAATGTAGTGGTAACTGCCACCGCATTTCCTTCTGTATCTACAATGGAATAATGTGTAGTTTCTTCGCTTTCCATTAATCCATAAGTTGTTTCCTTGCTGTTTCCTGCTTGTCTGGGATTGAAATCTTTTAATCGGCTTGCTATGTACATGCTATCAAGAAGTCTTGCCGATGGCACTTGATAAAAATCCGGATCGCCCAGATGTTTGGCTCTATCCGCATAAACTCTTCTTTCGGCCTCCACCATCAAATGAATACTTGCGGCGCTTTGAAATTTTAGTGAGTCTACACGGAATGGTTCTATCATTTTTAGTAATTGAATCAGAGCGATACCCCCGCTGGAAGGAGGTGGCATTGAAATAATTTTATACCCTCTATAATTTCCTGTTACAGGTGTTCGCCAGATGGATTTATAATTTGACATGTCTTCTTTTGTTATAATACCTCCACCTGAAATCATTTCAGCTACAATAAGATCCGCAATTTGGCCTTTATAAAATCCATCACGACCTAGGTCTCTAATTATTTCAAGTGTAGCTGCAAGGTCAGATTGAATCAATACATCACCTGCTGTCCATTTTTCTTTTTGAAATACCGTTTTTGAATGATTATATTTTTCGAAATTTTCCTTATTTTCATTTAGGTTATTTGCTTCGCCCTCCGTAATTCTAAACCCGTTTTTTGCAATTTCAATAGCAGGTTGAAGGAGTTTTTTCCAGTCTTTTAATTTGCTGTATTTGTTATAAGCCTCAATCATGCCATCAACTGTGCCCGGTACACCAGCGGCTAAATGACCGAACATGCTTTTCAAAGGATCAGGATTTCCTACACTATCAAGATACATGTCTGCCGACGATGCGGATGGTGCCTTTTCACGAAAGTCAAGTGCGTTTAATTCACCACCTGCACTTCGTGTCAACATAAATCCGCCTCCCCCGATATTCCCTGCACCCGGATAGCACACAGCTAGTACAAATTGAATAGCAATTGCAGCGTCTACGGCATTGCCTCCTTTCCTAATGATGTCAAGTCCGGCGGAAGTTGCCAGTGGATGTGCGCTCACCACCATAGCACTGTCAGACAGGGCGGATTTTGTGATATCGTATATATTTTCTGAAGAGGGAGAGGGTTTACAACAAAGAATGGATCCTATGATAAATAAAAATAATATATTAGAATATGTAAATAAGCCTTTGTTATTTTGCATTACTTTATATTTAGGGCTTAAAGATAAAATAATAAATTAATACTGACGTTTTACCTACATTTGAAAGGTTTGCGATTAAAATAAACAGACTAAACATAAACTCAATGAAGCATATTTTCATAATTTTTTGTTTGATGGCAGGATATTGTTCTCAGGTGTATAGCCAGAAATTTGTGAATGAGTTTCTTAACATTGGAGTAGGAGCAAGGGCGCATGGCATGTTTGGTTCGGTAGTTGCCAATGTGAATGATGGTACTGCTGCTTACTGGAATACTGCGGGTTTGACTGAACTGGCCAGTCCTTTACAGATAAATGTCATGCATGCAAAATGGTTTGGTGGCATAGCTAATTATGATTATGTTTCCATTGCAAAACAACTAAATTCAAAAAACAAATCAGTAGCTGCATTCTCATTCATCAGACTAGGGGTAGACAATATTCCGAATACCTTAAATTTGATTGGGCCGGATGGCACAGTGGATTATAACAGGATTACCAATTTTTCTGCATCTGACTATGGCGGAATATTTTCCTACGCCAGAACAATGGGAAGCTCAGAAAAATTTTCCTTGGGGGGCAATGTTAAAATCATCCACAGATCGATAGGCGCTTTTGGAAAAGCCTGGGGCTTTGGTGCTGATCTTGGAGCAAAATGGAAATCCGGTAATCTTACTATCGGTGCTACGATCAGAGACATTACCACTACTTTTAATGCCTGGTCGTTCAATCTGACGGAAGAAGAAAAAAAAGTATTTCAAAGTACAGGAAATGATATTCCTCTGAGTAGTACCGAGATCACTTTACCGAGATTAATTATTGGAAGTGCTTACAGCCTGGATAAAGGCAATTTTACCTATCTCATGGAACTGGATCTGAATATTTCAACCAACGGCACTAAAGCGGGAGTACTTTCCGGAAAGAATCTTAATGTGGATCCAAGTCTGGGATTTGAAGTGGGATATTACAGGAAAGTATACCTGAGGGCAGGGTTGGGAAATATGCAATCTATCGTAAACCAGGTAAACACTGCAGAAACAGATTTCGAAATACAACCAAATGTTGGTCTTGGTCTTAAACTTGGTAGACTGAAATTAGACTATGCACTTGCCAATATTGGCAGTGTGAGCGGTATTTTGGTATCACACATCTTTTCTCTTGGACTTGATTTTGTTCCTGGCTCGTCAAAATAAGCTTGGTTTTAAGTTTTCATCTCTCTTGTCGAAATTATAAGTATTAATCTTCTGTAACCAAACGACAAATTTCTATTACCGTATCCACTCCTTTTTGCATGTCCTGAACTGAAACCCACTCATGTTTGGAATGTATTGCCTGCTCGCCTGCAAATAAATTGGGACAGGGCAGACCCATATGCGACAACATTGCTCCGTCAGTTCCACCTCTGATTCTTCCGGGGACAGGAGTTACTCCTACATTTTCCATCGCCTTAAGAGCAAACTGACTTACGTGCGGGTAAGCTGTAAGCACGTCTTTCATATTCCTGTATTGTTTTTTAACTTCTATGCGGTAGGATGAATTTGGATATCCCAATAAGACTTCCTGGGCTATATGATCAATAACGTGGGTATATTCATCTAATCTGTCGGTATTGAAATCTCTCAGAATGAAATCAATGGAAGCGGATTCCAATCCTCCTGAAATTTTAGTCGGGTGGATAAACCCTTCCATTTTTTCTGATGTTTCCGGAGATAGCGTCAATCTTGGAAGTTGGGATACAATTTCAGAAGCGATCTTTATGGCATTTTCCATTTTATTCTTGGCATAGCCCGGGTGGGCACTCACCCCCTGAATAGTAATTGTGAGCGCATTGGCTGAAAAATTCTCGTCTTCAAAACATCCCAGATCACCGGAATCGAGTGTATATCCGAAATCAGCATCAAGCAATTTCAAATCTACTTTCGCGACCCCTTTTCCTATTTCTTCGTCTGTAGTAAACAGCGCTTTGACATCGCCATGAAGTATGGATGGGTCATGGATCATTTGCGCCAATGCATCCATGATGATTGCCACACCTGATTTATCATCACTACCCAAAAGTGTCAGTCCGCTGGCGGTAATGATGTCATGCCCTGTTTTATCAGATAGATGGGGGTATTTGGCAGAAGAAATGATTTGGGATGTATCGTCAGGAAGTATAATATCCTGTCCCTGATAGTTTTGGTGAACAAGAGGTTTTACATTTGTTCCGCTACAATCCGGAGCTGTATCCAGATGGGCACAAAAGAAAACTTTCGGTACTTTTTTATTAACATTGGATGGTATTTGCGCATAAATATAACCTGCATCGTTGGTCGTAAACTGAACACCCAGTTCAGTTAATTCATCGCAAATGATCTTTGTGAGGTTTTTTTGTTTTGCAGTGGATGGGAAAGTCTGACTCGTGCCGTCAGATTGGGTATCTATCTTCACATATTTCAAAAATCGGTCTTTTACGCTGTAATTCATTATTCAATTGTTTACTGTTTTAAAAATGGCAAAGATAAGATAAGTTGTTGGATTTGTTGGATTTGATAGTTATGTTAGACCTGCCCGCCTACTATATAGTGGTCAGGCGGGTTTGTGGAATTGTTAGACCTTGGCGCTAATCTGGTATTGCTAATTTGCGGAATTGTGCATAAGATACATTGTACTACACATTTTTTACTTTTAAGCAGGCATATATTTAAACGAAGTTCTCACATCTGACTTTTTCAACAGAAACTAAAATAGGTACTGTATAATGTTAATTTAATACATTTGTGTTTAGTGATACAAATAAAATAAATGGAAATAGTGTTTTTAGATGCTTTCACCAATAACCCTGGTGATATTTCGTTTGATGCCATTTCAAGTCTTGGCAATTTAACCGTATATGACAGGACCACTTTAGATCAGCTCACTGAAAGGACAAAGAGTGCAGAGATCGTTATTGTCAATAAATTTTCGATCAATGAAGATACATTGTCCTTGATGCCGGTTGTGAAATACATAGTGGTAGCGGCTACTGGTGTCAACAATATTGATTTGAATTTAGTCAAAAGCAAAAACATCCCTTTGAGTAATGTCAGAGGGTATAGTACGGAGTCAGTCACCCAACATGTGTTTGCCAGTATTTTTACTTTGCTTAACAGAATTGAATATTATGACGCAGAAGTTAAAAAAGGCAGGTGGTCAAAATCTCCGGATTTTTGTTTTTATGATCATGCCATCAAAGAAGTCTCCGGGTTGACATTAGGAATATTTGGTTTCGGTACCATTGGAAGCAGGGTAGGTGAGGTGGCACATGCCTTTGGAATGAATGTCATTGCAACGACTCAAAACACATCAAAAGATAAACCTGAATATGTACATTTTATCCCGATTGAAACGCTTTTTGCTGATTCAGACATACTAACATTACATACCCCGCTTACTGAAGATAATAAAGAGATTATAAATCAAAAGAATCTTAAATCCATGAAAAAAGAAGCTCTTCTAATCAATACAGCACGTGGCGGATTGGTGAATGAAAGGGATCTGTTTTATGCGCTTGATCATGGGCTGATAGCCGGTGCAGCACTGGATGTCTTGCAACAGGAACCTCCTCACTATTCCAATCCTTTGGTCAATCATGTGAAATGTTTGGTAACCCCACATATAGCCTGGGCAAGTACAAATGCCAGAAAAAAGCTATTAGAAGGTGTGGCTGAAAATATATATGCTTTTCAGCAGGGGAAGGTAATTAATGGCGTTTGATTGTCAGATTTGTCAGATTTGTTAGAATTGTTATAACTGCCCGCCTACTTCGTGGGGGACAGGCGGGTTTGTTAGTCACAGACGCTCCAATATTCGGGATCTACGAATCGAAATCCGTTTCTACGTGCTACAAAAAATCATCGGGATATATTTTTGGCTGCCGGTGATTCAATTGGTCGTTTAACGGATGGCATCCATCTTTATGTCACAACCGGTATTTAATCAAGAAATAATGTTTATGTCAATTTCCAAATGTTATACAACGTATTTATTTTATAAAAATCAAAACCTCACCGTTCTTTGCCTCAAATAATGATCAACAAGTACCAGGGCGGCCATGGCTTCTACTATTGGTACCGCTCTCGGAACTACACAAGGGTCGTGTCTTCCTTTTCCTTCTGCAATTGTTGGATTCCCTTCAGTATCCACCGTTTTCTGAGATGACATAATGGTGGCGACCGGTTTGAAAGCTACATTGAAATTAATGGGCATCCCGTTACTGATGCCACCCTGAATCCCGCCAGAGTAATTTGTTTGAGTGATTATAGTACCATGATCATTCTCAAATATATCATTGTGTTCGGATCCGCGCATCGACACACAATTAAATCCTGATCCGTATTCAAATCCTTTTACTGCATTAATTCCCAACATTGCTTTTGCTAAATCTGCGTGCAATTTATCAAAAACAGGAGAACCTAACCCCGGAGGACATCCGGAGATAATGCAGGTAATTTGCCCCCCGATGGTATCTCCTTCTTTTTTCACCTGCATGATCAGGTCAATCATTTTATTTGCAGTCTCTGGGTCCGGGCACCTCACTATATTTTCTTCAATATGATTGATATTATCAGGGTTATAGTGCTCAAGTTTCACATGCCCCACCTGGCTTACAAAAGCAATAATACGGACTCCAATCTCTCTTAAAATCATTTTAGCAATTGCACCTGCTGCTACTCTGGCTGCTGTCTCACGGGCAGAAGACCTGCCACCACCGGCATAATCTCTTATGCCATATTTTGAATCATAGGTGAAGTCTGCGTGAGAAGGTCTGAATATGTTCTCCAAGTGACTATAGTCTTTTGGTTTTTGGTCATTGTTCGGGATAAAAATACTGATTGGTGTGCCTGTTGTTGTACCTTCAAATATACCGCTTTGTATAATGAATTGCTCGTCTTCCTGTCTTTGGGTGACAATCTTTGACTGGCCCGGTTTTCTGCGTTCCAGTTCTGATTGGATGAATATTTCATCTACTTTTACACCGGATGGACATCCGTCAATGATAAGGCCAATGCCGGGGCCATGAGATTCTCCGAAAGTGGTAACTCTGAATATTTCTCCGAAAGTATTTGCTGCCATGGTACAAAAGTAACCTTTCTATGTAATTTAATTTAATCAGAATTTAGGTTCTGTTTATCAAATTACACTTCTTATTTATTAAAAAACATTTTCTGATACACTTCAGTTAAAAAATTACAATTATTCGCACCAATTATATTCGCCTCGAGCCGGCCCCTCCCATCCCTATCGGGTGCCTTCACTTGATGCATTGTCATGCATCACCCTTTGGGATCGTTCAGTTATTCTTTTTTTCCGCAAAAAAAGTAAACAAAAAAACTCCTAATACAAAAAACTCACTTTAGCATTATCACCCGTATCTGGCATTGATTTACTTACGCTCGTCGCACTTTCCTGATTTTATCCTCACCCG
>JACMLK010000091.1 GCA_014379665.1 Saprospiraceae bacterium
AGTTCCCTTTTTTTCCTTATTCTACTAGGGTTTCTGATGATATATTTTACACTTGCCTTCCCACTCACCACTCACCACTCACTACTCACTGTTCACTACTCCCTACTCACCACTCACCATTCACCACTCACTTGCTTTATTTACCGGACTATATTACCTTTGCCGACTAATATTAAAATACATGCCAACAAAAGAGAAACCAAAAATTGATCTAAGCCTTCCGTACAAAGTAAAAGATTTGAGTCTCGCTGAATGGGGACGCAAAGAAATTACTCTGGCAGAAGCAGAAATGCCGGGCCTGATGTCCCTTAGAAAAGAATTTGGATCATCCAAACCGCTGGCAGGTGCCCGGATAGCGGGGTGCCTCCACATGACTATACAAACTGCTGTTCTTATCGAAACATTAAAAGAACTAGGCGCGGAAGTGTCATGGTCTTCCTGCAATATATTTTCTACTCAGGACCATGCTGCGGCAGCTATTGCATCAAAGGGCATACCAGTGTTTGCCTGGAAAGGAATGAACGAAGCGGAGTTTGACTGGTGCATAGAACAAACACTTTTTGCATTTGAAGACGGACAACCATTGAATATGATTCTGGACGACGGAGGTGACCTGACTAATATGGTTTTTGACAAATTCCCCGAACTTGTAAGCGGTATCAGAGGACTTTCTGAGGAGACTACTACAGGTGTTCACAGATTGTATGAAAGGGAAAAAAACGGTACTTTAGTGCTGCCGGCTATCAATATCAATGATTCAGTGACTAAATCAAAATTTGACAATAAGTATGGATGTAAAGAATCGCTTGTAGATTCTATCAGACGTGCCACAGATATCATGATGGCCGGAAAAGTAGCTGTAGTGGCTGGTTATGGTGATGTAGGTAAAGGCTCTGCAGCGTCATTGAGAGGTGCGGGATGTCGGGTAATAGTTACGGAGATTGACCCTATTTGCGCGCTTCAGGCAGCTATGGACGGATTTGCAGTAAAAAGAATGGACACCGCATTGAAGGAAGCAAGTATTGTCGTCACTGCAACCGGTAATAAAAATATCATCAGAGAACAACACTTCAGACAAATGAATGACAAAACTATCGTATGCAATATAGGCCATTTTGATAATGAAATTGATATGGCCTGGCTGAATAAAAATTATGGTCATACTAAAGATCAGATCAAACCTCAGGTAGATTTATATCATATAGATGGAAAAGATGTGATTCTTTTGGCTGAGGGAAGATTGGTTAATCTGGGTTGTGCTACGGGTCATCCATCATTTGTGATGTCCAATAGTTTCACCAATCAGGTATTAGCACAATTGGAACTTTGGCAGAATGTAGATAAATACGAAAACAAAGTGTACACCTTACCAAAACATTTAGACGAAAAAGTAGCCAGATTGCATTTGGCAAAAATAGGGGTGGAGCTTGAAAAATTAAGTCAGGACCAGGCAGAGTACATTGGTGTTTCTGTCGACGGACCTTACAAACCAGAATATTACAGATACTAATAAGTTTTAGCAACTTTTATAGGCAAGGGCTTGTCATCTACTGATGACAAGCCCTTGTGTTTTTATAAGCAGAACGAATCGCTTATAAAATGATTCTTATATTTTTATGATCTAACGACTTTCAAAACCAATATTGGTCTTTCATATTAAAAAACGTCATATATTAAATGATTATTGTTGGATGTCGAAATTAATTAATCCGGACATTATTAAAGGATGGTAATGTAATTTTAGTCGAGAGAAAACGATGGTATTTCTATATTTCCTGAGTTTGATAACAGATAGTGTTATCTTTATGGTGCATAAGAGTTTTATAATGAATTATCTGGAGAATTTAAAGTTGGCATTAGGATCAATCAAAGCTAATTTACTTAGATCGATGTTGACATTACTCATAATTGCTGTAGGCATTACTTGTCTTGTGGGGATCCTTACAGCTATAGATAGCATATTGTTTGCGATGAGTGATAATTTTAATCGGTTGGGTGCCAATTCATTCAATATCAGACCGCTTTCCGAATCATTAAGAAGTAATGACAAAGGAAGAAAACAAAAATTTGCTGAAGTAATCAATTTCGAACAGGCAATGGATTTTAAGCAGAATTACACTTATGGAGGATCTAAAGTATCCGTTGAATCATTTTGTGAAGGTAGTGCAACCGTAAAATTTGATACAAAAAAAACCAATCCTACTGTAAGGGTTATTGGAGTCGATGAAAACTACATGAACACATCGGCATTTGAACTGGATGCAGGTCGTAATTTTACAAGTACAGAAGTCTTTTCTACCAGCAATAAAGTAATCATTGGTAGTGATCTTGTAAAAACCTTATTCAAAGAAAATGCTCAAAAGGCGATAGGTAAAGATGTATATATAAATAGCAACAGGTATAAAGTGATAGGAGCACTCAAAAGCAAAGGTTCATCTTCAGGTGGTTCAAATGACAGAAGAGTATTTATTCCGCTGTATAACTCCAAAGTGCTTTATGGTTATGCCAACAAAGCTTATAATGTGACAGTAGCTGTTGGTCAACCGAGTGAAATGGAAGATGCTATAAATCATGCTATTGGAATTATGAGGAATGTAAGAAATCTTAAAGTGTCCGAAATGAATGATTTTGAAGTCAGAAAAAGTGATGGAATCCTAAACCAGTTGAAAGAAATGACCACCACACTCAGACTTAGTACAGTGGTCATTGCAATGCTTACGTTGTTGGGAGCATCTATTGGATTGATGAATATAATGTTGGTCTCGGTCACAGAACGTACTAAAGAGATTGGCATAAGAAAAGCACTCGGAGCTACCCGAAAAAATGTGTTAACACAATTCTTAATAGAAGCTATAGTCATATGTTTAATGGGCGGACTCGTTGGAGTTGTCCTCGGCATACTTATGGGTTTTGGAGTGACAGTAATGATGGAAGGACGGTTTTTTATTCCATGGAACTGGATGTTTCTTGGCATAACAGTATGTATCATAGTGGGATTGGTATCAGGATTGTATCCTGCATTAAAAGCTTCAAAACTGGATCCGATCGAGGCCCTGCGATACGAATAACGATCTAAAGGTACTATCTTTGGCATAAAATTAATTTTGGCATTACTTTTCAATCATTCCGGGATCAGTCTTGAAGCAGGTTGCGACGAAGCCGGGAGAGGATGTCTGGCAGGTCCCGTATTTGCTGCTGTGGTGATTTTTCCCGAAAATTTTTATCATTCAGATCTGAATGACTCAAAAAAGCTAAGTGCAATCCAAAGATATAAATTGCGTGAAGTGATAGAATCTTCATCATTGGCATTTGCGGTGGCCAAAATGGATGCAGGTGAAATAGATCAATACAATATCCTTTGGGCATCAATACGAACTATGCATAAGGCAATTGATCAACTCAGTCTCAGGCCTCAGCATATCATAGTAGACGGTAATAAATTTCTACCTTATCCTCAGGTTTCGCATGATTGTATTATAGGTGGAGATGGTCTTTATGCTTCAATTGCAGCAGCATCCATTCTGGCCAAGACCTACAGGGATGATTTTATGCAAAATATCCATCAAAAATATCCTCATTATCAATGGGAAAGGAACAAAGGATATCCTACTAAAGACCATAGAAAAGCGATCATTGAATTTGGACCTTGTATTTATCACAGAAAATCATTCAGATTATACCCGCCTGATGAACAATTGGCATTATTTTAATCCGCATTATTACTTTAAAGACACATTTTACTTGATTGTCACACTTTTATTCAGGGTGGCCATTTGATTGTTTTCAACTCTTATGAAATACATTCCTTTTGGAAAATTGGATAAATCGAGTTCATATACCTGCCCTGAAAAAGGGATTTCACTAATTTTCATCCCCAACATATTAAAAACAAGTATGGTTGATTTTATTGGATCTTTAAAGGAAATAGTGCATTTTCCAGAAGTCGGATTAGGAAAAACCTGTATATCAGAATCCAAACCATCTATGGTACCGGTAGTGATTGCAATTTGTAATAAAAGACTATCACTATCACATTCATTGGATGCTATCAGGGTTATTTCATAACTGCCTGGAGCGAAAAGATGGGTTGGTTCTTTTTCATTGCTATAATTGCCATCGCCAAAATCCCATATAAATTGCGTTGAGTTTACAGAGGCGTTATTAAAAGAGACTAGATTATTTGTTTGGTTGTAAGTGGCATTTGCAGTCACTAAAAGATTATGATTATATTCAATATGGTCTGTAATTCCC
>JACMLK010000092.1 GCA_014379665.1 Saprospiraceae bacterium
GAGACGGTATCACGGATATCACGGAAGACGCCTGCGGAGATTAACCTAATATCACCAAGGTTAAAAACTTTGTAAGTGTTGCATCGAATGCAAATCCAAATGGAAGTTACAATGTGACCTATCAGATATTTGTCAATAACAATGGTGGAGCGACCGGACAGTATAGCCTGAAAGACACCCCATTATTTGACAACGACGTGACGATCCACAGCGGCAGTTTTAGCGGACAGGCAAACGGACCAATGAATACGGTGGGATCAACCACCCTTGCAAATAATGTATCGATAATTGCCGGAGCCACCCATATATACAATGTGACCTTCACTGTGACCCTGAATCTTGATCCGGGATCACCTGATGGTGGCAATAATATCTATACACCATGTGCAGTACCGGGCAACGGACCGGGCAGTAATACTGGTCAGGGATTGTATAACAGAGCTGAACTTGACCGAACAGGAGACGGTATCACGGATATCACTGATGATGCCTGCGGAGATTTGCCAAATATAACCATGGTTAAAAATTTTGTAAGTGTAACGCCAGGTCAAGACGAAAGCTATAGAGTGACGTATCAGATAATAGTACATAACAATGGAGGTGCCAGTGGTGTATATACCTTGAAGGATTCTCCTTTGTTTGATAATGATGTGACTATTATTTCATGGGATTACACCTTTGTAGATGTACTCGGTGGTATTGGTAATGGGCCAGCTTTTTTTGGATCCCCGCCAATTCCGATTAATCTGGGTACTTTAAATCTGACAGCCGGTAATACGCACATTTATACTTTGAGTTTCAATGTGACACTGAATGTTACTCCTGGCTCACCTGATCCGGGAGATAATATCTACACACCATGTCTGGTACCGGGCAATGGACCTGGCAGTAATTCAGGTCAGGGATTGTATAACAGAGCTGAACTAGACAGGACAGGAGATGGAGTCACGGATATTACTGATGATGCGTGCGGAGATTTACCGGGTTCTATCGGAGACTTTGTTTGGGAAGATAAAAATGCAAATGGATTGCAGGATGTTGGAGAACCGGGAATTCCAAACGTATTGGTTCGTTTATACAATCAGGTTGGAACCCAGATTGACTTTAAAATCACAGATCCAAACGGATTATATCTCTTTAAAAATCTCGGACCTGGAATTTATAGGGTCAGGTTTGACAGACCAAACGGATATGAACCTACATCTAAAGATAAACCCGGTGATGATTCAAAAGATAGTGATGCAGATCTTCTGACAGGAATGACGGATCTTATTTTCTTAGGTCCGGGTGAAACCAACCTGACTATTGACGCGGGATATTACAAATTAGCCAGGTTAGGAGACTTTGTTTGGGAGGATAGAAATTCAAATGGTATTCAGAATCCTTTGGAGCCAGGTATACCACAAGTTACTGTTCATCTGACCGGGACTGATGCATTTGGTGTGGGGGTAAATCAAGCTACTGTCACTAACGGTATTGGTTTCTATGAATTTATTAATCTGGTCCCCGGAAATTACAAAGTTACATTCATTAAGCCGGGAGCAGCGTACAAACCTTCAGTCGCTGATGCACCATTTGATGATACCAAGGATAGTGATGCCAATCAGGTCAATGGAGAATCAGCCACTGTATTTTTAAGTTCAGGGGAAAATAACAATACCATTGATGCGGGATTTTACAGATGTGCCAATGTGGGTGATTATGTTTGGTTGGATTTAGGTACTCAGGCAAATATGCAGGATTTAGGAGATATAGGATTAAATGGTATACTGGTAGAATTATATTCAACATCTAACCCTGGTATACCGGTACAATCTATGTTAACTATTGACGATCCAATAAAATTAGGTAAAGGGGGATATTATAATTTTGAAGTATGCCCTGTGGGTGATTATTTTATCAAAGTAAGGAAAACGCCTGATTTTGACTTTGTACAACCAAATCAGGGTTTTGATGATGCCATTGATAGTGATATTATTGATTTCATTAATGAGAGTACCCTCGTCTTTACAGTAACTTATGCTGCCTTTATTGATGATATAGATGCTGGATTAATTCTAAGGCCACTACCTGTTGAATTATCTTATTTTAATGGTGTATGGAATCAAACCAGAGACGTGAATGAACTTTATTGGACCACATTATATGAAAGTAATAATGCATATTTTGAATTGGAAAGGAGTTTTGAAGGTGGAGATTTCAAACTTATTGGTAAGGTAGATGGTAAAGGAAATTCTACCACCAAAGTAGATTACAAGTATGATGATATAGATATTTCAGAAAATGGAGTGTATACCTACAGACTTAAACAGGTAGACTTTGATGGAAAAGTTAATTACTCTGAAGCGATCGACATAAAAGTAGACAGGAAAGGGAACGTCAAAACTCTGGTGTATCCAAATCCGTCAGGCAGTCATGTCAACATTGAGATAATCGGAATAGAAGGAGCCAAAGTGACCGTTGATATATATGACAATATCGGTAAGTTGGTAATTAAAGGATTGATCAATGATGTAATGGATAAAAATGTGTTGATATCACGGATAGAATCAGGTTTACTAAGCGAGGGAGTATATTTTATAATGATCAATATAGATGGACAGATTACGGCGCACAAATTGATTATAATAGAATAAGATACTCAAATTCAGGTTCTTATAATTGTAAGTAACCGGATATTAAATTTATCGGAAAAAAGGGAAGTCAGAAATGACTTCCCTTTTTCATTTCTTTTATTAATGACATGAATCAAAAGATTGTTTAAGTAATAAAATTTTTATTTTTGATGCAACCCTGCATTCAAAAGAATTGTCTTTTATGTAAAGTGTTTATTTTTGAATATAAAAGAAACGGATTCAACACTTATAAATAATTGTATTTCAGGCAACAGAAGTGCTCAGGAATTGCTTTATAATACCTATAGTAAGGCAATGTATAATATTTGCCGAAGAATGATTATAAATGATGAAGAGGCTCAGGATGTATTGCAAAATTCATTCATAGATATTTTTACTAAATTGAAAATGTTTAAGTTTGAGTCAACACCAGGGGCATGGATCAAAAGAATTGTGGTAAATAACTGTATAAACCATTTAAGAAGTAGGAAGCTCATCATCAAAGAGTTGAATTTTGATTATGAAATTGCTGATTGTCATGATGATGATATTGAATTGAATGTAACAGTCATTTACAATGCAATAGGATTATTGCCTGAAGGGTATAGAGTAGTGTTCAATTTATATGCAGTAGAAGGTTATGACCATGGTGAAATTTCTGAAATTTTAAATATCTCTGAATCCACTTCAAAATCACAGTATAGCAGGGCAAAATCAAAATTATATGACATTTTACGTACATCCGGCAATCTGAATAACATTTATAGTTAAAAGAATATACCAAAATGAAGAATGGAAAATTGGAAGACTTTATAAAGGAGAACCGAATGACTTTTGATCAATATATGCCGGACAGACAAATCTGGTACAGAATTGAAAACCAAATGGATAAAAATGATCTCAGGAAATTAATCATTGCATGGTCAACCCGAATTGCCGCTGCATTTCTGGTGGTACTATTTTGTGGGATTATACTGGGAATATCAATTGGTAACGCAAGACAAAGTCAATTTGATTATGCCAGTTCACCGGAACTTAAAAGATATCAGGAGACTGAATCATATTATCAAAAAGAAATCGGAATAAAACTTAATGAAGTGACAGATCCTCAAATAAAATCCAATGTAGAAATTGACTTA
>JACMLK010000005.1 GCA_014379665.1 Saprospiraceae bacterium
ATGCAAAAGATTTTGATGATGCATTATCATTAAGAACTCTTGAGAATGGTAACATATAAGTAGGTGTACATATAGCGGATGTCACTCATTTTCTGAAAGAAGGGACCGCTTTGGATAACGAAGCCTTTAGAAGATCCACTTCCGTATATCTGGTTGACAGGGTGTGTCCCATGCTGCCTGAAAATTTAAGCAATAACTTATGCTCACTTAACCCAAATGAAGACAAGTACACCTTTGGGGCAATTTTTGAATTTAATAAAGAATTCAAAATTGTTAATGAATGGATTGGTAAAACAATTATACATTCCGACCGAAGGTTTACCTATGAAGAAGCACAGGAAAGGATTGAAACAGCTGAAGGAGATTTTGCTGCAGAAATAAACATGCTTAACACAATAGCTTTAAAACTTCGAGAAGAAAGATTTAATAAAGGTTCAATTAGTTTTGAATCTGAAGAAGTACAGTTTATACTTGATGAAAATAAGATGCCTATAGGTATGTACGTAAGAGAACGAAAGGCTGCACATATGCTGGTCGAAGATTTCATGTTACTTGCTAATAAACAGGTGGCAACTTACATTTACAATAAAGCAAAACCTGAAATTCCTTTTGTATATCGGATACATGATTTGCCTAATCCGGATAAGCTTGCTGATTTTGCACTTTTTGCTGCGGAATTGGGATTCAGATTTAAAATGGATAAACCTGAACAAATAGCAGAATCTTTTAACAGACTTGCAGAAGCTTCCAAAGAAGACCAAAAGCTCAGGATGTTAGAACCTCTTGCTATCCGCACAATGGCCAAAGCGGAATATTCCACCAACAACATTGGACATTATGGCTTGGGGTTTCAGTATTATACCCATTTTACATCACCGATAAGAAGATATTCTGATGTGCTGGTTCACCGAACCTTATTTAAAAATCTTGATGGGAACATTAGCAGGGAAGATAAAGAAGGTTTGGAAAAGAAAGCTAAACATGTATCTGAAATGGAACGCAAAGCCAATGATGCCGAACGCGAATCGGTTAAATATATGCAGACGGTTTATATAGCAAAATTTATAGGTCAGACATTCGATGGTATTATATCCGGTATAATAGAAAAAGGTGTTTTCGTCGAACTGCTTGATAGTAAAGTAGAAGGCTTGGTAACGTTTGAGAGCATGGGAGAAATTTATACCGTTCCAACCAGCCGGTTAAAAGCAAAATCAAGATTATCAGGCGTAGAATTAACAATGGGACAATCTGTGAAAGTAAAAATTATTGCTGCGGATCCGGAGACGAAACGCACAGATATGGAATTGGTAATGGAGGATTAGGTCATTCCCGCCATTAGTCGTTCCATTGTAATATCAGATTTATATAAAATGTGCGGCCCCAATGCAGATTCTGTTGGTTACTGGCTTCGATGTGAATACCATTATTGTTGTTTGAAGCTAGCTGACGGATATTAAATATGTTTTTTATTCCTGTATTGATACGAATTCTTTTATCCACAAAATGAGTGGATAAACCCATGTTTAATATGTGGAAGCTTTCTGTCAATCCCTGTTCGGTTTTGCCATCCTTATTGTAAAAAAAAGGCGTTTTACCGGTGCGTTTATGCCAGATGTTCCAACTAAGTTTATTTTTGAATAGCGAAATAGTAAGATCATTCGTCCAATCTGTCGACCAAAGGTATTCATGCTGTGATATCTCGGCATTTGAATTGTAAAAACCGGTAGTGATCACTTCTGACTGAAATCTGCACCAATCAACAATATTGCCACTTAATCTTAAGCTTCCTCCTTTTGTTTCCCAATTTTCTACATTTCTATATTCGTAATGGACCGGACCAAGAGCTGAAAGTATAATTCTGTTATCTATCTTATTATAAAATCCGGTCGTCGTTAAGGCTAATTCTGAATTTTTACTTCTAAGTGTTTTCAAAGTGATTTCTCCACGCAGATTTACAGCATATTCTGGTTTTAGATTGCTATTTCCGACGACGAAATGATTAACATCAATAAAATTAAAAAACAACTCTTTAAGGGAGGGTGACCTGAATCCATAAGCCCAGGACAAACGGAATTGCAGTGGCAATTTTGGTTGCCAGAATAACGATGTAGAAGGACTTATGGCAGATCCATATCGCATATTTAGTGTCCATCTTGCACCGGATTGTAAGGTCAGTTGTTTACCTATCCTTATTTTACCACTAGCAAATACCCCTAAATCATTCGTAAAAGCTTTACCAGGTACTGATGAATTGGAGTCGCGGAGTCTTGAACCTATGGCTGTCTCAAAATAATTTTCAAGACCTAATAAATAATTCCAGGATCTTTTCTTATTATCATGGGCAAATGTAAATCGGGTCAGAAATCCACTCGATGATGCAGTATCCTGCATACCATCGATTAGAGACTTTTTTTCTTCATCGAAGTCAAACCGATACGAATTTTTTATTCTGTTGAAATAATTATATCCCAAAGTAGTCTGGAAAAGATTTTTAGATTTTGTCCATTGATCCATATGCAAATTAACATCATACCTGTCAGTCAGATATTCATCGTCAAAAGAATAGGGTTTAAATACTGTACGACGTTTTTCTCCTTGATTATCCACTTTTTCATCAAGTATATTGGCAGAAAGTCTGATGTCAAAATCTTCACTCGGAGTATACCTGATAAATGTTCTTGCAGATTTTTGTACTTTAGGATTCCATATCTGATCTCTTCCCTGAAAGGTATCAATGTTGGGGATAAACTGTTGCATATTGCCGGTTATCTGACAAATCCACTTGTTTTTCGAATACCCTGCTCTTGCAGTTAATGTTTTAAACCCATTATTTTCATAATGCGAATTGAGTTCGGTATCAAATCTGGCGATCTGACTTTTTTTGGTAATAAGATTGATGACCCCCCC
>JACMLK010000093.1 GCA_014379665.1 Saprospiraceae bacterium
AACCAGCAGTTTATTCTCCTGAAAACGTACCCTATGTACCGAAACATTTCCTGCCGGTCTCCATGGATGGCGTGTCTGAAGGTGACTTTACCCTGGTTTTTGGTTTTCCCGGTAAAACCAATCAATATCTGCCTTCATCGGCCATCAAGCAAGTCCTCAATACCCTCAATCCTGCCAAAATTGGTGTAAGAGAAACTTCACTCAAAATCATGGATAAATACATGCGTACTGACGAAGCAACTAAAATCAAGTATGCTTCCAAGTATTCGAAAATAGCCAACTATTGGAAAAAGTGGATAGGTGAGTCACAGGGACTAAGACAATCTGATGCCATAAAAAAGAAATTGGACTATGAAGCGGCCTTTCAAAAAAGATTATCTCCGGAAAGCCCATACAAGGGCTTATTGGCTGACATTGAAAAATTGTATATGGACATTGATCAGTTGACATCTGCAAGAGAATATTACATCGAATTAGTCCAAAACAATGTAGAATTAACAGCTTATATGGGCACGCTCAAAAGATTGGTCAACGTTTATGAAAAAAACGGAACTAAAGGATATATAGAGTTATTGCCAAAAATTAAAGAATTGACTTCAGCTTTTTACAAAGACTTTGATTCAAAAATTGACAGAGAGAAATTCGGGGCTTTACTTAATATGTACGTAGAAAAACTGGATAAAAAATTTGTACCCAGCTTTCTTCAACGTGAAAATCTCGCCATGCGAAGTGACGAGTCATATGATCAGTTGTCTGAAAATCAATATACCCTGACCAGTTTTGGTGCTGAAGCAGGTGCTATCAAATTTTTGGAATACGAACCGTCAAATGCCGTGGCCGCCATTAAAAGCGATCCTTTTTTTGCACTTGCAGCTGAATGGGCTGAATTTTATACCAAAGAAATTGCGAATCCTTACAATAGTATCAGGAAAGAAATCGACCTTAAACTGGAAATGTATACAAAAGCGCAGATGGAGGTATTTAAGGAGAAAAGATTTTACCCTGATGCCAACAGTACTATGCGGGTTACTTATGGAAAGGTCAGCGGCTATCAACCCAGAGATGCGGTTGATTATGAACCTGTAACTTATCTGGACGGGGTAATTGAAAAATATATTCCCGGTGATTATGAATTTGATGTTCCATCTAAAATGCTATCCCTATATGAAGCTAAAAATTTCGGGCCTTACGCCGACAAAACTGGCAAACTTCCGGTTTGTTTCATAGGATCCAACCACACTACCGGAGGCAATTCAGGGAGTCCGGCTATCGATGCACATGGTAATCTCGTAGGATTGAATTTTGATCGGGTATGGGAAGGGACGATGAGTGACATTAATTATGATGAAAAAATATGTCGCAATATCATGGTAGATGTCAGATATATACTTTGGGTTATTGACAAATTTGCAGATGCCGGCCATCTGGTAAAGGAAATGAAATTAGTACACCCAAAGGCGAAGAAAATGATAAAGAAAAAGAAAAAAGCTAAAGTAGCATTAAAAAGTACCATTTAGAGTATGTTTAAAATTCCATCATTTGTCTGCAAGCGGCAATTTTTATTTTATCCTGCGTTATATTTTTTCGCCGTAGCCGCCGGCTACGACTGCAAAACAAGTCTTGGCTAAAATTAAATTTGCTCGCTTTCGCTCAAACATGAAAATTTAAACATACTCTTAGCATTACGTAAAAGCACAATCCCCATCCCCATCCTGTATCACAGGGTGGGTGATTTTGATTTCATTGGCCATACCGGTTGACATCAGAAAGCTACGTCCGACGGGTTTGGATATTGAATTTATCAGGGTATTCTCCTTTAGATAAAGAATTAATTCAGGATTGTATAGAGTGAAAGTATGGATTCTAAACAAAACTATCAGATATTGTAATGTCTTTTTTATTCCTTCCAAATCACCGTTATGAAAACAGTAGGGCAAACGCATATGGCCGTTTCTGTTGGTGATGATGATAAAGCTGGTGAGCAAATCTTTATCATTTATAATTTTAATACCAACTGTTTCAAAATGTTTTTCAATTGAAGTAAAATGATATTTCCGGGCCATTTCATCTTTTACCGGAGCAGATATCACCCAGGTAAACTTCAGCAGCCATTGCAGGCTTGTTGTATCTCTTCTGAAAGTTTGTTGAGTTATAGTTTTTTC
>JACMLK010000094.1 GCA_014379665.1 Saprospiraceae bacterium
ACGATCTCCACAAAATAAATTCCTTTCGCCTGATTGCTGAGATCAATGTTGTGTTCGTTATTTTTTAAAGGAAATTTATCAAGTATGCAATTGCCGAGGACATCAAATACACAAACGGTGAATGCGTTTTGACTTTTGCCAGAGATGGTGAAGTTACCGGACGATGGGTTGGGGTAAACAGAAACATTTGAAGGATCCTGCTCATCACGAATACTTGTTATGTTGGAACTGTATTTCACAACAAAAACAGACAAGGGTCCAACTGAATCCGTCTGGAATTTATAAGTGGAATCAGCATAGCCTGCCACCAGGAAATTCATTTTATTGTGGGTGAATTGCATGTCGTAAGGAAACACTCTCTTATTGTTAAGTTCATATTCTATGAATGAAAATTGAGAGCCAGATGTGTCAAACGATTGGATGACCAGGTGTTGATCCTGTTGTGCAGGGCTCGATCCATAATAGTTGCACTCGTCATAGGAACAGGTCACGATATTGTTTGACGCATCAAAATCCATGGCGCTTAGAGACTTTGATCTATAGTTACAATAGGGTAAATTCGATATAAGTGGGGTTAAAAAGTTTTTGTTTAAATGTAAAAGAGAGTCAAATCTGAGTATGTTTGTGCCGGAGCCTGAATACTGTGACCAGGAAGAATTCAATAGTAAAGGATGATTTTCACGATCGATCTTCAATCCATAAAAATTTTGCTTGTGGTCGGACCCAAGATAAGAGACGTTTACTACCACGAAAAGCGAATCGAATTTAACCAGGTTATATTGGTAAGTCCATGAAGATGGTGGCCCGTAAATAAGCCCCAATTCGGTATTTATCACAATGTCAGTCATTTTCCAGATGGTATATATATTTCCGTTGGAATCCATCGTTGGTTCTACAAATTCCAAACGGCTATAGCTTGTATCTGCAGTCAAATAAAGATCGGCATCCCATAATTTTATCAGCTCCACTGTTCCGTTCGTGTCAATTATTCCGATAAAGGGCCTGCACCTGATATCTGTGGTAAGGAGTGTGTCAACGAAATCGGGATCCTTTCTCACCGTGCCGGTCATAACCAATTTTTGTTCTTCACTCATGAGTAAGCCTCCTGATTCATCATTACCGGGCCCACCAAATGATTTGATCCAAAGTGTATTTCCGTTAGGATCCAGTTTAACGACATAAATATCCTTTGCTCCGTTTGATGAGAGAGTGTTACCAAAGATATTGACAGTGCCGCTATAGATGCCGGAAATATAGGTAGCATTGCTTTGGTCAAAAACAATTCCCGTAATATATGCATTTCCAGTTTTAGCCCACTGTTGCTGACCTAATGAATCCAGTTTAAAAAGGCTGAAAGCCGGTGAAGATGATGTATACTTAGAGTTTATCGTGGAAACGTAAACATATATATTGTTTAATTGATCAGGTTTTAATTTTATCGTGGGCGGATTACCATTGGATATGGTTGTTGGGATTCCTGTCACCCATTGCTCCGTCCATTGTCCCTGTGATAAGGTACATATGCTATTTAGACACAGGACAATTAATAATGAAATATAAGTTTTCATTTTCATTTATTTAATTTATTGCAGACTAATTTTCTTCACCACTGTCTCTCCTCCGGCACTAATCTCTACGAAGTACATGCCTTTGGCCTGATTGCTAAGATCGATCTGTTGTTCGTTTTGCAAAGGTGTTTTATCAAGAATGCAATTGCCAAGTATATCAAACACACAAATATTGAAGGTTCTTCGGACATCGCTTGAAACACTGAACCTGCCTGAAGAGGGGTTAGGGTAGAGCCTGAGGCTAGTGTTCAGGTCAGAGTGATTACTAATGCCAACCGCGTTGCCATTTTTAATCCTGGCGATAAACGCATCCTGGTAGTAATCGGATTCTAAAATGATGGAACCAAATGCGGTTTGGCCGCTAAACAGGCCTGTCGCATAACAATGACCCTGTTTGTCACTTAATATATCACTCACCATTGATCCTGAAAAAACGTCGGTGAAGGATTTTGTTTGTGTGATCCATTGAAAATCGCCGTTGCTACTGAATTTAGAAACAAATATATTAAATGCATTTTCAAGGTTTTGAGTTGTGTAAATAGTGTTCTCAATGCTGATGGAATCATCAAACCCGCCGCCTACTAATACATCACCATTTTCGTCAACGGTGATTGTACGGCAATACATGATGCCTTTTATTTTTTTTATATCCTTTGCCCAAAGGGGTTTTCCGGAATGATCATATCTGGTGATAAATGTATTTTCGAAACCAGGCGATGTTAAGGTAATGGTATTGGATCCCATTCCGAATGTGGCAGCAGTATTATAACTGCCTACCAGATAAATACTATTTTCAGTGGCACTAATATCCCAAACGTCGTCATCCAATGCACCTCCACCTTTTTGCGCCCAGGTAAAAGTTCCATCCGTATTAAAAGATGCCAATACCATGTCAAAACTACGGATACCGTTATCGCGGGGATGCGATGTGACCGTTACAGTATCCGGTAGTACTCCAAACTTTGCCCGACCCATGATCCAGCCAGAAACAAATACTTTGCTGTTTTTGACAGCAACTTTGGATAAATGGATAGATCCATTTTCGTCTGCCTCTATCATACGTGCCCATATAAAGTCCCCACCGATGCTGTATTTTGCGAGGAATCCATGATTGTGCAAATAAAAGTCTCCTGTTAGCGAAGAGTCGCCGAAATCAACTTCCTGCATAAAACCTCCTGCTATATAGAGGTTTCCCGATGCATCGGCCGCAATATCATACATTCCCTGAAATCCATTGCCGCTGATTGTTTTTAACCAAGTAAGATTCCCATCGGTATCGTAACAGGCCATTTTTTTTCCTCCTGTGAGATAGATATTTCCATTATCACTGCAGCACATACTGCTCATTTGCCAATCCTGAACTACTGTCCATATGATAGTTCCTGATGAATCAATTTTCATAATAAAATAACCGGAACGGTGTTGTGTGGGAGCCGGATTTGGTGCTAAAAAAACTATTGATCCAAAACTCAGACTGTCAGAAAAAAGTCCCGCAACATAGACGTAACCATCCGTATCCTTACACATTAATTGTCCTTGAGCGCTCCCGTAATGTGCCCCTTTACCTTGTTTAACCCATTCAAATTGCTGCGAATAGCCTTGCAGCTTTAAAAAGCTAATAAAAATGATTATGTATAAAACTATTTTCATGCGTTCAATTATTACTGCAGACTAATCTTCTTCACTACTTTCTCTCCTCCGGAACTGATCTCTACGAAGTATATGCCTTTGGCCTGTGTGCTGAGATCGATGGTATGACTATTATTTTGTAAGGGCGTTTTGTTTAAAATGCAATTACCTAATACATCGTAAATGCAGATGGAGGAATTATTAGAATTCATACTCTTAATTGTAAACATTCCTGAAGTAGGATTAGGAAAAATAATAATGAATTGATGGGGCGCTTGAATTTCAGTTAATCCAACAGGAGTTTGGCTTATTTTTGAAAGGAAATATTTTGTTGCGTTTGTTGATGTTATCAAAGTATCCTTATTGAATATTAAGGTTTCCGTTACCGCTGAAGTCCTATAGAAAAAACCAAATACATAACAGTTCTTATTCCTATCACTGACAATTGCCTGAGCCATTTCAGCTCCGTTACCACCTGCTGTAAGAAACCAAAATAATTCACCGTTTGAATTGATCTTCGCAATGATAACATCTCCGTGCTTCCCTTTTGTCCTTACCCAAACAGAATCTATCAGGACAGAATCTTTGGCATACTGGCCACCATAACTTCCTGCCAGATACATACTCCCGTTTTCAGCCGGGGCCGCACTGTTTGCTAAGTAAT
>JACMLK010000095.1 GCA_014379665.1 Saprospiraceae bacterium
TAACCGATAGATAATCCCGGGACCCACCATTTATTCATATAAGGCTGATCACCATCGGTAACATGAATTGTACGCCAGCCGCGAACAATAGATTCATCAGCATGATCAAAAAATTCAAGGCTCAGACCGTGTCTAAATACCTGCATCAAAAATCAAAGCAGCCTCCAATTGAATTTGCAAACAAATATAGGCTAAATGATAAAAACTTAGGGCAATTTAAAATTAAATTACGTTAAGTCTTGGTAACTTTTATTGTGAATTGGACTGAAAACTGGATAATTGGGTTGTGGTAAACTTGTCATAACCTTAAAATTAGCCCCCTTTTTGAGATTGTTGCCAACAGGTTTATTTATCCCACCCAGGTAATGAAACGGTGGTTTGGTAGTTAGAATAGTTATAAAGTTTGTTTCGAATAGGTTTGTAAAGTCTTCCGGATTGAGGATTATTTTTCTGAGTATAAACCCATATCGAATGGGGATCCCAAACTACAATTTCATCCCGACCGTCACCCGTAACATTCAGTACGGCGTTACACATATCCGGGTGACCGTCATCTGGAAATTCCAATACTTTCCTACCCCAACCGTCAAATATACCACCTTCATCAACGTTTGGATTGTGAACAAAAAACTCTTCGGATTTTCCAGTCCAGTTTAATGGCAGTAACATACTCCCATATTGATTGGGTTCGAAATCATGATAAATTTCCCCATTGGCATTATAATAATGAATGATCCCCTGGTTTCCCCAAAAATTTATGGAGATAGTTTCCAGGCCCGGCAAATCATCCCTGAAATTTGCAACCGCAGGATTCTGAGCATGGCCTATATAGTGATGTTTTAAAATATCCCCTTTCAGATTCGTAAACAACATACCTTCATCACTGGCAGCACACAGGGTAACAGGATCTGCGTTTTCCAGGTATTTAACCACCGCAACTCCATCGGCATGATCGTCCAATGCATTTTCAAGAGTCCAGATGGTGCTTCCATCATCATCTAACATGGAATAACCAATTAGGAGTTCATCCTTTCCATCGTGATCTATATCATAAGCATACGGATAGTGACCAGTGTTCAGTTTTCTGTACCAAAGTATATTTAATTGGTCGTCCAATGCCCAAACCCGCTCATACCTGTCTTTTAAAATAATATCCCGATCATATCCGGTTCCCCGCAAATCACAAAAGTATAGGCAGTCACCCAATATGTTACCAAACCTATTCTGTGTGGCTGGACTTATAACCTTTTGGTCAGTAACTACAGGTGTAGTTTTTTTATATTTAATCTTACCGGTTGACCCATCTGCGACAATAATTTCCCTATTCATACAATAAATTACTTCAGTCTTTCCATCATTATCCAAATCATGGATTTGGAAGGCAACATCGCTCGTCAGGTAGGTTTTCCATGGATCAGGAGTTCCTGTCTGCCAAAGTATTTCACCATCAAAGGTCATGGCAGTCATGCAACTTAATTCACTATTTCCGTCCTGAGGACCAAAATTCATTACTTGTCCAATCAGAACATCTACCTGTCCATCATTATTCAAATCGCCGAAACGCAGGTTTCTGCCTACACCAAAACCAGGAGTATTGATTTTTTTCCAGAGTTTCATGTCCGGTACAGATGCCCGTATTTTGTTCAATTCACGAGCATACTTCTCCCTGGATATTTTGATTCTTTCAAATTCACCAGGAGATGTTTTGACTTCGACAAGATGATATTTTGTAGGCACATCTGCCATCAACCCGAGTTTACCATTAGTATATGTGCTATCCTCAGCGGTTATTTTTACACCTTTGACATTACAAGATATCTGAGAACCACGCACGTCAACCCTGATAGTTAGTAATTCATTTTCATCCCATTTCAAATACGCACGTCCTAATATCTCCTCATAAGGTTTATGAAATGCGGTTTCATGTTTAACCATTTTCAAGATCAATGAATCTCCTAAGACACCGGCGAAGTAATAGCAACGATCATTGCGGTACCGAAATACTATACCGCTCTGTAAATTTTTTGACCCAGGAGTAAAATGCACTTTTGTAACATAATCTTCCCAATCCTGTTCACCAGCAATTACCATAGGGTGGGCATGGTTGTTTGGTTGATTTTTGAACACCTGCACCATTTGACGATCATCCCCTTCCTGCCTAATGTGCCATGCACGTTTAAAATCTGACTCCCAGGTAAATGTTGAAACAGCCCATTGAGATCGTGGAGCCGCTTCATGTAAATAATGATACTCCGTATGAGCGCCTACATCAACTGAATACGGTCCACGCCGGATTGAACTAAAATCATCGAATAAAAGTACTTTGGTAAATTTTGAAGGGACATGGCATCCAGTTAAATAAGCTGTAAGCAGGATGCAAATATTTACTTTATTCATATATAAATATGAATAATTGTTATGATATAATATTTTTAGGGAAAAATAAAGACAAAATTAGAAGGTGGAATTTAAATGGATATAAAAGAGAGTATATTAAATCTTTTAAGTGATAGTAATATGCAGCCAAAGACTTCACAGGAAATCTTATTATTATTGAAAATAACTGAAAAGGACGAAATTACTAGTGCGTATCAAGCACTTAGGCACCTTGAAGAGGAAAGTGAAATTTTTGTTAATAGAAAAAATA
>JACMLK010000096.1 GCA_014379665.1 Saprospiraceae bacterium
TCAGAAACATCAAACTGGTATTCATTTTTTATTCTAAAGATTATTTCACCATGCATGTTTATTATATCAACTTCAAAATTATCATCTGATTCAAACAAATCCAGATGGATAAAATCAGTTACCGGATTGGGATAAAAAGTTATCTGGAATTCATTCGGATTCACAATTGGGACAGATGTAGTTATTGAAGAAACGGATTTGGTGTATTGTAAAATTTTTGAATCAGTAGTGCCAATAAATAGTTTGTCATTCAGAATAGCAAGACTGCGACTATTCGTTGGCACAGCTAATACATTTTCCCAATTGATAAGGTCTGTTGTTCGTCTTAGATTTTTTACGCCAAAACCTGAATCTACAAGTGCATAATAATAATTGGAATGAATAAAACAGTCAAGTACATATAATCCTGTAGATTTATTATTTATTCCATCAAAAGTGATGAGTTGAGAAGAGCCTCCAGGCTCCCAACTTCTATATACGAGCTTCCCGGCAAATTCTTCCGGTTTCCAACCCAGCGAATTAGATGATAGAAATAGCGAAGAACCATTGGTCCAGTTAACTCCGTTATATACTTTTGAGTTGGGATGAAGTGATCCGTAAAAATCCTTTGCCTGCACGTATAAATTTCCATTATACATGCCTGCGAAATAAAATCTTGCAAAGTCGTCAGGTTTACCACTGATCGCAAAATCAGTCAAAATTGTTTTCCAGCTTAGACCATTATTACTGCTTTTCCATACTGCTGCTTTATCAGACTGCGAACCAACCATGTATAATATGGTATCATTGAACCTTGCAGCATCATACACATGAGTAGAATTACTGCCAAAATTATAATTCGCCCATAATCCGCTACTATCCTTCCTTATAAAATCTCCGGGGATTGCGTATGATTTTCGATCGATAGCAGGAGCATATAGCATTCCATTCATGTCACGATAATTATAGATTGCTTCGGTATTTGCCTGTGCTTCGTATGTAAAAGTGGACGAATCCAGGGAAAAAGAATAAATATTTATGGGCCCGGTATTTGCGCCATAATCTCCATATCCGGAATAAAGTCGTCCTTTCCATGGAAATAAGGTCATTATTTGTTTTCCGGTTGTTGTGGATTGAAGAGAAGCTGACGGATGAATGCCAGCTACAACAAAAGAATCTACTGTCTGCGTAACCACTCGTGACGGGACAAATACGAAGAAAAATAAAATCGATATGACTTTGTTCATCTGTGAGATATGCTATGCTACAAATATATATTTATTTTTAGAATAATCAACTTTGTTTTCTGTTTATGGTCTCCGGCCCAATTGTAAGCAAAGCTACGTTTGAAGAATGTTTTTGGCTCAAAAGGTGGTTAAAACTATTTTCCAATTTTTGTGCAACTTGTTTTTTATATACCCCTAAACCCACCAGACAACTACATAGTAGGCTGGCAAATCCAACAAACCCACCTGACCACTACGTAGTAGGCGGGCAGGTCAAACAACCCTAACATTCTTTATAAAATCTTTATGCCGTTTTATTTAACTTTGCCATCAAAAAACTTTGAGGCTAGTTCCAGCTAAAAAATATAGCATCAAATCCCAATATTTGGTCAGTATACTGCTCATGATAGTCACCGCCTTGGTATCATACGCTTTTGTTGATATCATTGGGTATCAGGTGGTAGCATTAGTTTTACTGCTTGTCGTTTCGGTTTTAGCTATGTTGTTTGATATTTACCCTGTATTGCTCACTTCGTTTTTGAGCGCGTTGATCTGGAATTATTTTTTTATACCACCAATCTTTACTTTTCACATCGGCACACCGCAGGATGTATTGATGTTTTTAATGTATTTTGTCATCGCATTGATCAATGCAGTTCTGACGTTTAAAATTCGTGAATTTGAAGGCAAAAGCAGGGATAAGGAGGAAAAGGAAAAGACTATCAATCTCTACAACACATTGCTAAACTCTCTTTCGCACGAACTCAGGACTCCGATTTCTGCTATCATCAGTGCAGTAGACATCATTGAAGATAACGATAACAATCTGACTGATCAAAATAGAAGGGATTTAGTCAGTGAAATAAAAATAGCAGGATTGAGGCTCAACCAGCAAGTTGAAAATCTATTGAGCATGAGCAGATTTCAGGCAGGTTTATTGAAACCCCGATTGGATTGGTGCGATATAAATGAAATGATATTTACAGTGATCAAGAAATATGAAGATGAAGACAGCCATAAAATCATTTTTGAAGCGGATGAACACCTGCCTTTGTTAAAGTTAGATGGAATGTTTGTGGCACAAATATTACAAAATCTGATTACCAATGCCTTACACCATACTCCGGCTAAAACAAAGGTTTCCATTGAAGCAAATTTCATACACGACAATTTGGTTTTAATGGTTACGGATAATGGACCAGGCTTTCCTCCTGAAGAAATTAATTTTGTATTTGATAGATTTTACAAATTGAGAAGATCAACTGCCGGTGGAACAGGGTTGGGACTATCTATAGTAAAAGGATTTACCGAAGCCCTAAATGGTAAAATAAAACTTGAGAATCTACTTGGTGGTGGTGCTAAATTTAATATAGAAATTCCTGCCGAATCCTCACATATTAACGAATCTGATAATGAATAAACAGCTTATACTCATTATCGATGATGAGCCGCAAATCA
>JACMLK010000097.1 GCA_014379665.1 Saprospiraceae bacterium
ATTGTCGCGCTCATCGCAGCAGCCGAGCTTCCGATCAGCGGGATGAAACTTCGGACCTGGCAGGTTTTGTTTGTCCTGATAATCATTTTCTGGAAAGTTGGGGGGATGCAGAGCCTAAAAATGGCCTGATATCTTTTACCCAACCCGTCATTTCGCCTGTATTCAATTCCCGTCAGGTATTGGAGTCACTTTTAATGTGGTCGGATATGCCCGTTGCAGAAGCAGATCCCTATAATTTTATCAAATCGAACTGGGCAGCTTCAGGTGAAGAACTCTGGAACAAAACGGTTCATGACGGAATATATCTCAAATCAACTTTAACAGCCTCTGTTCCTTCTTTTGCTTCCAGTATAAATGATATAGCTTCAAAGATCACAACTTATCTACCAAAAGGAGATGATGCTGAATTGGTGATTTACCAAAAAGTTGGCGTAAGAGACGGATCCATGGCAAATAATCCGTGGTTACATGAAGTTCCTGACCCGATATCAAAAGTTTGTTACGATAACTACCTGTCAGTTTCAAAAAGTGAGGCCGATAAAAAAGGTCTGAAGCAAAATGATGTGGTTACGCTTTCTGTTGGCAATAATAAGATCGAAAATCTTCCTGTATTGATTCAACCGGGTCAGGCCGCAGGCACTTATGCCATTGCACTGGGATACGGGCGCACACAATCCGGTAAAGTAGGAAAAGGCCTGGGTAAAAATGCCTATCCTTTTTTGAAACTACAGAATGGAACCACTTCTTATCATGTTTCAGGCCCCGTTACTGTCGATGCTACAGGTGGTACTTATGAACTGGCTCAAACCCAGATACACCATACCATAGAAGGACGTGACTATATCCGCGAAGCTTCATTGGATGAATACAAAAAGAATCCCTATGTGAGAAACGAGCACAAAATGGATCTGGTTTCTCTCTGGCAGGAATATGATTACACCACGGGTCACAAATGGGGAATGGCCATCGACCTAAATGCCTGCACGGGTTGCGGCGCCTGTGTGGTCAGTTGCCATATAGAAAATAATGTTCCGGTAGTAGGGCGTGCTGAAATCCGTCTTAGACGCGAAATGCACTGGATGCGGATTGACAGATATTATAGTTTCTATACGCCTGAAGGGTATATAACCAAGGAGGATGAGATCAATGATTCTCCCAATTCGGTTTATGACAATATCAGGGTAGTACATGCCCCGATGCTTTGTCAGCACTGTGATCATGCCCCATGTGAAACGGTTTGCCCGGTATTGGCTACAACTCACAGCACCGAAGGCATCAACCAGATGACTTATAACCGCTGCATCGGAACAAAGTATTGCGGCAACAATTGTCCTTATAAAGTGCGCCGTTTCAACTGGTTCAGGTATAATGACAACGATGCATTTGACAACCATTTTAATAATGATCTCGGCAAAATGGTCATCAATCCCGATGTGACAGTCCGTACACGTGGGGTGATGGAAAAATGCAGTTTCTGCATACAGCGGGTTCAAGCCGGTAAACTGACTGCAAAACGCGAAAGCAGAAAATTGGTTGATGGTGATGTTAAGACCGCCTGCATGGTGGCCTGCCCATCCAATGCTATTGTTTTTGGAGATATGAACGACCCGAACAGCGAAATTTCCAAGCTTTACAAAAACGAGCGTTCCTACCATATGTTGGAAGAAATTGGTATCAAGCCTGCTATTTCTTATCTCACCAAGATCAGAAATGTAGAAAATAACAACAAATCAAAAGATCATCATTCATAAAAACTAAATGTCAGTAATAGATTCATCCATAAGGCACCCTTTAGTAACAGGTGGAAAAACCTATAGCGATGTCACCGCAGATATATGCCGTCCTTTAGAAAATAAACCATCGAGATCCTGGTGGGTTGGCTTTATCATATCATTTTTTTGTTTAATGATATTATTTGCCACCTTGTTTTATACAGTCTGGACCGGGATTGGAGTATGGAATATCAATAAATCGGTTATGTGGGGATGGGATATAACCAATTTTGTATTCTGGATCGGTATTGGTCACGCCGGTACGCTGATCTCAGCGATTCTTTTACTTTTCAGACAGAAATGGCGGATGTCTATCAACCGTTCTGCAGAAGCAATGACCATATTCGCGGTATTATGTGCGGCAATTTTTCCATTTTTTCACATGGGCAGAATTTGGGTAGGATGTTATTGGGTGTTTCCATTGCCTAATGCTTTTGGTTCCTTATGGGTCAACTTTAACTCCCCCTTGCTATGGGATGTATTTGCTATATCGACATATTTTTCCGTTTCCCTG
>JACMLK010000098.1 GCA_014379665.1 Saprospiraceae bacterium
GACGCTCCAGGATAGTGAAATTGATCAGACCATGAGTCGACTTATCAAACAATTAGAAGATAAAACAGGGGCCTTTATAAGAAAATAATTTCATATTATAAAAAAATATTATCTTTGATGGAAAATTTAATGATACATGATTTAGAAGACATATTGAATAATGTCCGAAAACTTAAAAATCAGTATCATAAATTGGAAACGAAGAATCTTGAATTAGAAAATCAAATCAGCATTCTAAAAGTAGAATCTGAAAAACAATTAGAACATTTTAATAAAATAAAAAAGGATTTAGAAGGAAAGAGAGAGGTGGAATCGAATTCAGTATTGTCAAAGTCAGAAAAGTCATCCGGTGATAGAACCAGCGTAGAAGAGAAAGAACAAAATAATAAAAATACGCAGATTAAACACCGGTTGGATGGTTTTATCGAAGAAATAGATCAATGTATTCAAATCTTACAAGCGAAAGGATGATGGAAGAAAGTGATCAGAAAAATATATCGGTAAGTATTGCCGGAAGAAATTTTCCAATAAAAATAACTCCAATTGAGGAGATTTTGGTTCTCGATCTTGTAACGGAATTAAATGACAAAGTAAGTGAGTTTCAAAAAACATATCCGGGTAAAGATAAATTGGATTGTGTAATCATGACGCTCCTGACCTATGCATTTGATCAAAAAAAATCTATAGAATCCACAGACCTGGATGAAGCCACTCAAAAAATAGATACCATTAAAGGTATTTTAAAAGAGTTGGTAAAAGATTGAACCTGATATACTCTTAGAGTATGATTAAAAATTTCCGCTTGTCATGCCTGAACCATATACAGTAGGCGGCAGGAGACAAATGATGAAATTTTAAACGTACACTTACACTACTATTTTTTCTACTTCCTTTGATTATTCAAAACCCTTTACGGGTATTTTATCACATTCAAAATTGCAGAAATAAATGGATCCTATATTAGGTTTAGTAATCGGATTGTTAGCCGGGTCAGGAATTGGATATTTCGTTGTGCATTCCATCTTTAATAATAAAGTGAAGGATGCAAATAACAAAGCTGACATATCACTGAAAGAGGCAGAACTCAATGCCAAAAGAAAACTCGATGAAGCTGAAAACAGAGCCGATAAAATAGTGGCTAAAGCAGAACAGACAAATGAATCTATCAAACAAAGAAAGATTCAGGAAGCCCGCGATAATTTTGCAAAGTTAAAGTCGGAGTTTGAGACCTGGAAAGCCGAACAGAAAGTTGAAATCAAGGAACGGGAAATGACCGCCATTTCTCTTGAAAAAGAACTTAAAACCAAGCAGGACGCTATTCTGACAGAGATTGAGCAAATAGAAAGCAGAGAACTGGAACTGACCACTATCAGAGAGAATCTTGATCTCCAGCTAAAGATAGTGGCCAAAAAGAAAGAAGAGCTCGATTCTGCCAACGAAAAATTTATAAAAGAACTGGAAACTATTTCCAGACTCACAGAAAGCCAGGCAAAAGAACAATTACTGGAAGCTGTACGTGCCAAAGCACAAAATGATGCGATGTCTATTGAAAAGGAAGCCATTGCCAATGCGCATACCAATGCAGGTAAAGAAGCTAAAAAAATTGTTATACAAACCATCCAGAGATTATGCGCTGAGATTACTATCGAAAATACAGTGTCTGTATTTAATCTGGAATCAGATGATATTAAAGGCCAGATCATTGGTCGCGAAGGAAGAAATATCCGTGCATTGGAAGCGGCCACAGGGGCTGAAATCGTAGTGGATGACACCCCGGAAGCAATCGTAATATCTAGTTTTGATCCGATAAGAAGAGAACTTTGCAGATTGTCGCTTAAGAAACTGGTAGCAGACGGACGCATACACCCTGCTAAAATCGAAGAGACAGTCGCAAAAGTTAAAAAACAACTTGATGAACAGATCGTTGAGATTGGAGAGCGAACCATCATAGATCTTGATATTCACGGATTGGCTCCATATCTGGTAAAAATGGTGGGTAGAATGAGATTCAGGTCTTCCTATGGTCAGAACCTGCTTAAACACTCGATCGAAACAGCCAACCTTTGTGCTACAATGGCCGCAGAGCTTGGTCTTAATCCAAAACAAGTTAAGATGGCCAAAAGGGCCGGGCTTCTGCATGACATTGGTAAAGTGGCAGAAGAAGATTCTGAGCTTTCGCATGCATTGCTTGGGATGGAGATATGCGACAAATACAAAGAACACGCTGTCATACTCAATGCGGTTGGTGCTCACCACGATGAGATAGAAATGAATAATATTATCTCTCCTATCGTCCAGGCATGTGACGCCATATCAGGTGCCCGTCCGGGAGCCAGAAGGGAGATACTCGAGAGTTATTTAAAGAGAATCGGTGAACTTGAAGAACTGGCGCTTTCTTATGATGGCGTGCAGAAGGCTTACGCTTTGCAGGCAGGAAGGGAATTGAGGGTCATAGTCGAATCTGATAAAGTATCTGATCAGTTTGCAGATGATCTGGCCTTTATGATATCTCAAAAGATTCAGGATGAGATGCAATACCCGGGTCAGGTGAAAGTCACGGTGATCAGAGAGAAACGCGCTACGGCATTCGCTAGATAAAAGTACAATACAAAACAGTTAAATATGAAACCGGGCAATGAAACATTGTACCGGTTTTTTTTATGCCGTGCATGATAAACAACACGTACCCGTTGAGTTCACAGCATTTTAATAATTTTCTTTTGATAATACCAACATAAAATTATTTTTTTATATTTGCTATTTCATATATTATCCTTTGATAATCCACTTTCTTAACTTAAACTCAAACAAGTATGAAAAATTTAATCAACAGTTTCTTTGTGATTATTTTTATTTCCTTTTCTTTTCATCTAACTGCACAGTTTGGTGTTCGTGCAGGCGTCAATCTTACCAATTTGAGCGTTGATCCGGAAGCTGAACCGTTTTCTTATGGAACTAAATTGGGCTTTGGAGTGGGTGTGTTTTATAAATTAAGAGCAGGTGAGAATCTCACTATTCAACCTGAACTAAATTTTATGCAGCATGGCTCTAAGGCTGAGATTGATAATTTAGGTGAGATTACTGAGGTAGACATTAGCTTCAATTATCTTCAGGTTCCTGTTTTATTTAAATATGGTTTTGGTAATATGGAAGCCACTAATTTCTTTGTTCAGGCAGGACCCTATGTAGGTATGGGTATTGGTAATGTTGTAACCGATGCTTGTCTTAACGGAGACTGTCAGGAAGATGAGGTGTCGTATGGTGATGGAGATGATGAGCCAAAGAATCCGGATTATGGCGTTCAATTAGGAGCCGGAGTTAACATCAATGCTAATATTTCTGCTGATGCGCGGTACATATTAGGACTGGCAAATTTTAGCAATGTTGAAGGTCAAAGTGCCAAGCATACCGGGATCAATATCAGTGTAGGATATTCATTTTAAAATTTTATCTTAAGCAAATATCTTTTAAGAGTATGTTTAAACTTTCATGTTTGGGCGAAAGCGAGCAAATTTAATTTTAGATGATTGAGCGGTGCTGACTTAATGTCAGCATTCGAGTGATAGAGATCACTCGAAAGAGAATGAACCAAGCAAAACTTTGCTTGGCATCCTGTATTAAA
>JACMLK010000099.1 GCA_014379665.1 Saprospiraceae bacterium
ATTCATTATTAATGCTGTTTCGGGATACGGTCAGGCAACAATAAAAGGCAAAGTATTGGACCAATTCAATGGTGAACCCCTTATTGGTGCCAATGTGATTGACAAAAACGATCCTGCCACAGGGACAGTTACAGATTTTGACGGTACATTCGAACTCAAAATCAATTCGCTTCCGGTTACATTAAATATTTCATATATTGGTTATACCTCGCTGGACCTTACCGTCGCTTCTTCAGATCAGAAGATTGAGATTAAAATGACGGAAGACGCAGTCACCATAGATCTCGGTGTAGAAATTAAGGGACAAAGAGTGTCAGACAAACAAAAGGCAGCCCCACTGACCGTTGAGTCCCTGGATGCGATTGCGATCAAACAGACTGCTTCCACAGATTTTTATAATGGTTTGGGCGCATTGAAGGGTGTCGACCTTACCACTGCCAGTCTCGGTTTTACGGTGATAAATACCCGCGGATTCAATAGTACCAGTCCGGTACGCTCTCTTCAGATCATCGATGGCGTGGACAATCAGTCCCCTGGTTTGAATTTCTCTCTTGGAAATTTTCTTGGGGCATCCGAACTCGATATACAGAAAGTAGATCTCGTAGTTGGAGCCAGTTCTGCATTTTATGGTCCGAATGCCTTTAATGGGGTGATCAGCATGGAAACCAAAAATCCATTTTTCAATAAAGGTCTTGCAGCGAGTGTCAAGGTTGGAGAGAGAAATCTTGTAGAAACAGCTTTCAGATTCGCAGATGTATTTAACAATAAATCAGACCAGCCGATATTTGCATATAAACTCAATTTTTCATTTCTAAAAGCAAATGATTGGGTAGCTGATAATTATGATCCTGTCACAGATTCGGACCCAAACCGGGTGTTTAACCCTTCTGAAAATCCGGGAGGATACAATGGAGTAAATGTGTATGGTGATGAATATTTTGGTAGTTATGCTTCACTATTTGATGCCCGTGCAGGACTGAATAGTTTTAACAGAAAAGGGTACAACGAAGAAGATCTGGTAGATTATAATACAAAAAATATCAAGGCAGGTGTTGCCTTCCACATACGTACCAGACCTTCTCAGGATTTTGAATCGCCTGAATTATTATTATCTTCAAATTTTGGATATGGTACTACCGTGTACCAGGGCGACAATCGCTTCAGTCTTCGTGGGATTCAGTTTTATCAGCATAAAATTGAATTCAGAAAAAAAGATAAGTATTTTATCAGGGCGTACGCTACTCATGAAGATGCAGGTGATTCGTATGACCCGTATTTTACGGCTCAAAAACTGATAGAAGCTGCTGGTGAAAACGAGGCCTGGCAAAATAGTTATGTGCAATGGTGGTCCCGAAATAATTTAGGTGCCGTCTTTAACAAAATGAAAGATATGGGTTATCCGGGTGGTGAAAATCAGGATGACCAGATCCAATGGCAAAGAGACCATAAGACACTGCTGGAAGGTTGGCATGCCGAAGCGACTGCATATGCCAACACTGAAAACCAAACATTTAACACCAAAGATTTTTATCAACCCGGCACTGCCAGATTTGATTCACTTTTTAATGATATCAGAAGTAGAAAAAACAATTCTACAGAAAATGGAACAAAATTTTTCGATCGTTCTGCATTATATCATGTACATGGGGAATATAAATTTGAGTCAGATTTTTTTAAAGAAATAGTCATAGGGGCAAATGGCCGAATCTATAGGCCATTTACTGAAGGGACCATTTTCAGTGACAGTATCACCAGGATTACAAATAAGGAATTTGGTGTATATGGCGGTGCATCAAAACAAACAGGAGATTTTACGCTGTCAATTGCAGCCAGACTGGATAAAAATCAAAATTTCAATCTGCTGTTCAGTCCTGCGGGCTCAGTGGTGTGGAAACCATCAGAAAATAACTACCTCCGGGTATCATTTTCATCGGCGATCAGAAATCCAACCTTGTCGGACCAATATTTGAATCTTAAAGTCGGTCCAGCTCAATTGATCGGAAACATTACCGGATATGACAGTCTCATCACACTTGAGTCTTTCAATTTATGGAGAAGTAATACCACTAGTCCCTTTGACTACAGAAATATCGCTCCTATCAGACCTGAAAAAGTAAAAACAGTCGAAGTAGGATACCGGACCACGTTATTTGATAGGTTATACATTGACGCCAGTGTGTATTATAACAGATATAATGATTTCATAGGATATCAGGTAGGTCTGATTATCCCTGAAGTGTACATAGTGCCTTTCCCCGGTTCTCCTCCGATTGCTTTTAAAAAGTTTGCCGATACCAAAGTGCTTAGGGTGGCAGCCAATTCTGAAGAAACGGTTATATCCAGAGGATTTGCCTTAGGTTTCAATTATTTTTTCAATAAGTATTATGCCTTCAATGGTAATTACAGCTTTAACGAATTAGTGACCAATGTAAGCGACCCTATCGTACCGGCTTTTAACACGCCAAAACATAAGTACAATTTTGGACTTTCTGCCAGAGACATTCCGGTAGGTGTAGGAAAGAATACCTTTGGATTCAATGTCAACTATAAGTGGATACAAGGTTTTACCTTTGAAGGTTCTCCTCAATTTACAGGTATTGTACCTGATTATGATCTGGTGGATGCTCAAGTCAATTATACGATGCCCAAATTGAATCTAACCATAAAAACAGGTGCTTCCAATGCCTTGAACAATAAACAATTCCAGACATATGGCGGACCAAGGATAGGCAGGATGGCATATATATCTTTAACTTACGATTTCAAATCAAAAATTTAATTATTTAATTATTAAAAACCTTTATCACATGCGAATTTTTAC
>JACMLK010000100.1 GCA_014379665.1 Saprospiraceae bacterium
AAGTCCAAACCAGGTCAGTGATTCCACAATATATTCTTCAGAGCCCGGGACATATCTGGTCTGATCTGTATCTTCTATGCGAAGTATAAATGTCCCATTATGCTTTCTGGCAAAAAGATAATTATATAACGCTGTCCTTACTCCACCTATATGTAATGGCCCTGTAGGACTGGGTGCAAATCTCACTCTCACTGTATTCATGCTGTATGTATAATTCCTGTTTTTTATAAATAATTGTTAATATTTTTCAAAAGATATGCTCCGGAGGTTACATTTTTACTTTGTGTGCGTTATCTATTAAGTGATATTTCGAAAAATAAAGCCGTAAATTTAATTTTAAATGCTGACATCAGCAATATTATATTATGTACTTAGTCAAAACACCACCACTAATTAAAACTATATTTTCCGATTTGGTTTGGAATATAAGTACGGGAGATAAAGAAATCTATCTTACTTTTGACGACGGTCCGATACCGGAACTGACTCCGTGGGTGTTGGATATATTAGCTAAATACAATTTCAAAGCTACTTTTTTTTGTGTGGGTGAAAATGTAAAAAATCATCAGGATCTGTATGCGAGGATATTGGCGGAAGGTCATACCACCGGCAATCACACCTTTAATCATCTAAATGGCTGGCACACAGAAAATGAAGAATACATCGAAAACATAGCGAAGTGTGATATTTTTGTAGAGAGCAATTTATTCAGACCGCCTTACGGGAAATTAAAACCCGGGCAATCCGCTGCCATTAAAGGAGAAAAAACTATAGTCATGTGGGATGTGCTCAGTGGTGATTTTGATTTAAATATTTCCAAAGAAAAGTGTCTTCAAAACGTAATTGGAAATTACAAACCAGGTTCTATCATCGTTTTTCATGATAATATCAAAGCTGAAGAGAAACTTAAATATGTACTGCCTTTATTTCTTGACCACCTGTCAGAAAATGGATTCACAGCCAAAAACATGGAATGTCTGATTCCAGCCTATGCCTGATATCCCGCGGAAATTTATTTTTTCCTTCCTGATTATTATAATCTCCGTCATTCCATCCATGACGCAGAAGGATTGGACTGTTTATACTGTAAAAGGTGGAATCACGCTATGGACCAAAGACTATCCGGGATCGGTAGTCAAACAATTTAAGTTAAAAACTGTAGTTAAAAAAGATATTCAAACTGCTTACCGGGTACTGAAAGATGTAGAGCATATGAACCTGTGGTACGATCGCGTGAACAGTGTAAAATTATTGAAAAAAATATCAGAAAATGAAGGTATCTACCTGTTGGAGTACGGGTTACCTTTCCCATTCGAAAACAGAATCAGTACCATCAACGGAAAGTTGGATTTTAATGCCAGGACCGGAAAACTAGTGGTGCAAACCAATTACATAAATCACAAAGTACCCTCGGAAAAGAGTAACATGGTACTCATCAATGAGATATCGAGCTCCTGGGAAGTCACGAAGCTGGCTGATGGCGAGATCGAAATCATTCATTCGGGTCACATGAATCCCGGTGGAAATATACCTCTATGGCTGATCAATGATGGGGTAACATCGGGACCTATTAAGACTATGAAAGCCTTTATTAAAATGTTTGATAAATATAAATAGTCGATCCAAAATCAGGACGATGATGCATTTTTATTACATTTGACCTAATAAATTGTGGTATAATGTCAGATATGCTGATTAGAAAAGCTGACAAAGCAGATATTCAATCCATATACGGATTGGTCAAAGAACTGGCCATATTTGAAAAAGAGCCGGATGCTTTGACTATTGGTATAATTGAATACCTCGAAGCTTTTCAGGAAGGATTGATAGACTCCATAGTGGCCGTCAATGGAAAGGAAATAATCGGAATAGCTTTATTTTATATGACCTTTTCAACCTGGAAGGGCAAATGTCTGTATCTGGAAGATTTTTATATAAAACCTGAGTATCGCCGTGAAGGCCTCGGACAGCGATTATTTGATGCATTACTGGAGGAAGCTAAAGTCAGAAAGGCAACTCAGGTCAAATGGCAGGTATTGGACTGGAATGAAACAGGTTTGAATTTTTATTATAAGAATAATGCCATTATAGAAAAAAACTGGTGGAACGGTAAGTTATATTTAACTTAATGAGATTTGAGTTCGGTTGAATTATGAATATCCGGCAAATAATTCCACGCTTTGTGGTATTTGGAATGACATCCTTCAAAGTGAAATAGTTCCGTGTCTATATGGATCACCCTAATACGGCACTTCCCCGCTGATATGTCGATAAAAACAATGTACAGACTTCTTTAACAGTATCTTTAACAGGCCTGTAAGTCAACCCAAGTACATGGACTGATTTACTGTGATTATAAACGGACGTTACGGAGGTGCTTTGAATGGTTTCCTTTGTAATCAGTGGTTTTTCCCCTGTAATAAATGATCTGATCGCTTCAATTCGCCATAAAATGCCCGCAAATGTCATTTGTACTTTTTTATCCGTCCTTTTGACATTCAGTCCATCTGCAATATTGTCCAATACGACTTTGTAGGGAAGATTTTCCGCACTGATGATAAATCTTTCGCCATTAAATTTTTCAGTCACACAATTTACAGCAGCGACTGCCACATCGCGAACGTCCACCCAACCGGTAGTTCCGGCTGGATAATGAGATAGTCCTTTAAATACTTTTTCAAATATCTGAATAGATGAAGTGGTCCATTTGCCGGCACCCAGTATCATGGCTGGATTCAGAATTGTCACATTCAGTCCTTCGGCATGACCTCGCCATACTTCCTGCTCTGCCAGAAATTTGGATAATCCGTAAGTGGTGTCGTATTTACTATGGCTGAACATCTTCGTTTCGTCAATATCTTCTTTAAGTTTCCTGCGACCGATCGCTGCAACTGAGCTGATGTGGACAAATTTTAGAATATGGTTTTCCAATGCCATATTGACCAAATTGGCTGTACCATCTGATGCCACCTGGATCATTTTTTTCCTGTTGCCAGGCTCAAAATTGACAATCGCAGCGGCATGGATAAGGCAATCCACCCCAATAAGTGCCTCAGACAGGAATGGGACATCGAGAATATCGCCTTCCAGCCAAACTACTTTATCAGCAATGTCATCCAATATGTCCGTACGGCTTTCAGGTCTTTTCAGACATATAATATTTTCATACCCGTCCTCCGCCAATGTTCTTACGATATAACTACCTAAAAAGCCGGTTGCCCCTGTAACGAAAATCTTACTCTTTAAGGAAAGCATATGAAAAAGGTTTCATGGATATCATCAATTCAGCAGTTTGAAGTAATTGTTTGTTTCAATTCAGATACTTTCTAAGATTGAAAAACTTCTATAGTAGCTTTCTTTTTAATCAATGCTGTAAATTTACCTTCAAATCTGGTGGCTTTTACCATATGGTTGTCAATCCAGTGATAGTTGCCCCCCCTTGGTTTACCAACCAATAGTCCATGGTACTTAAAGCCAATTTTTTTTAGCCAGTTTTCTGTGATTTCTCTGTGTTCTTCAGTTCGGGACGTAAAAAAAGTAATGATGTGGCCTTCATCGTACCATTTGTTCAGTATTTCAAGCGCATCTGGATATGGCTCACATGTCGCCATCCTTTCGGGTTCTTCGTTCGGCACATCGTCACAGATCGTCCCGTCTATATCTATTAGATAATTTTTAATTTCAGAAGGCAGGACCGGGCTTATATTTTCACCCTTATCGTTTTTCAGAATGCTAAGTTTATGACTCATTGTATCGGTTAAAATATTTGACTAGTTAAAGGTAATATAATTTTCGGGATTTACATATTTACCATCATACCACATTTCGAAATGAAGATGAGGACCGGTAGACATTTCACCGGAATTTCCGATAATGGCTATCGCCTGACCGGTTTTGATAATGTCTCCTGCTTTTACAAGTAAAACGGAATTGTGTTTATATACTGATACCACATTTTTGGTATGCTGAATATACACCGTGTTGCCTGTTGTGATCGACTGATCAGCGTCGATGACAATCCCGTCCATAATGGATTTAATAGGTGAATCCTTTGCAGCAAGGATATCTACTCCATAGTGCCGGACAGAGGGTTGAAACCGGGCAGAAATTTTACCAATCACAGGAGTGGCAAATTTAAGAAAATTGAGCTCTTTGGCTCTTTTTGTTTCGAGCAGATCATCCTGATTGATGATCTGTGGGTTTATGTTTTTGAGATCGGCAATAGAATCTATTTTTTCTACACTGACATTATAGATGCCTCCGGTCAGCATATTTTTCAGACCCGCAGTATAGGTATCATAAGCAGATACATCCTCTTCCAGTGCATCTACTTTTTTGGAAAGTTCTATAAATTTCTTATTGTCCGTAATATCACCATACCCGGGTATCAATCTTTTGACCGGTGTAAATACAATAAATGATATGACTAGGGTGGATAAAAGTAACGCCATTACACTGATGAAAATGTAAAAACTAAGAAGCGACAGATTGTATGAACCAACCTCCTCAAGGTTTTCATCATCAAGGATGGAAATCCTGTAATTATCCCTGAGCCTGTCCCACAATTTTCGTTTTTCGGGTAATCCGTCCGACATGGACTTTATTTTGAGTAAAAAATAAAATAATTTTGCCCAAAAGTAGTTATATAATAGCTTTTGGCAGGCAAAAATTATTTTTATTTAAATAA
>JACMLK010000101.1 GCA_014379665.1 Saprospiraceae bacterium
GTGAAAAGTGGGGACAATTCATCGGCACCACCACTTTCAATGCTCCTTTTTATTTGAATGGGTATGATGATTTTGTATTCACCATGACCAATGCAAGTGTTGATCTTTCTACAATAAATAATATCACCGGCATTCAATTTCCGGATGATGATGCTTACAAAAATACAAATGCGTCATGGACAGGTTTTTATATCGAAGACATCAATCTAACCATCCCGCCAGAATTGCAACTGGGAGGCACCAATACAAGCATCTTTGGACATAACCTCATCATTGACAATCTCGGAGCCTCGGGGGTAGTCGGGGTGAATAATTTTTTATCCACAAAATCAAGTGCCATGGGAGATTGGGCGTTTACTGTCGATAATCTTGGGGTCACCTTCCTGAAAAATAAATTCACTAAAGCTACCGTAGACGGCACCATGGGAGTACCATTGATCGATGATGATTTCAACTATTTCGGAGAGATCAGGTCATTACCAAATTCTGATATCTGGCGCCTGACCATTGGACCCGACGGAGAACAGACGTTAAACATCAACGCCCTGAAGACCGGTATCACCATCAGGGAAGAGAGTATCATCACATTGGACATGGATCCCAATGTTCCTATGAGTACCTGGAGACCTTATGCCGACCTGTATGGTGCCTTCAATCTTAACATCGGAAATACAGACTTTAAAAATCCGGGGTTTGCAGGTGCCGGACTTTTTGATGCCTTAGCTTACATCGAAGATCTTCTAAATATCAATTTATCCTTCAATCTTCCTTCCTTCGATTTCTCCGGTTTTAAGATCAATCATCCCGATCTTCCTGCAGGTTTATCTTATGGCATTGATCATATAGACGCCAATTTTGGCTTCAATATCGGGGGTATAGACTTTGGTATTGACGATGTCGATTTCCTGGAAGTTCCTGACATAAGTCCTCAACCCATATCATTCCCCGGTATCGGTGGTATAGAAACAAATCCTGTCGTCCTCCCGGCTTTGGGATTCAAATTTAAAATCGGTGCACCCGGTATCAACTTCGATGTGGACTTCTGGGGAAAGAAAATGCCAAATGCAGGATATAGTTTTGGTAAAATAGATCTGGATTTTGATTTGTTCTCTTTCTCATGTTCAGGTACTCCGGCGCCTGCTACTACCAATCTCGCTGCTGCCCATCAGATTGCTTTAGGAAGTAGCTTCAACTGTGGTGGCTTCGTCGTCAATGTAGATGATACTGATATCACAAAAGGTACCATAGCTATCCCTTACCTGCCCAATTCAAATCTCCACGTTACCCTCAGCAACATTGCCCTCAATAGTGAAAATAAAATGATTAGCGGTGATGTCACTGCTGAAAAGAATCTCAGTCTGTTTGAAGGAGATCCTGTAACATTTGGACCCCAATTGCTTCCTATCGATGTGCCTTTGCTCCAAAGCGTGCCAGGCATACCTATAGATTTTACACAAAACTTTGACTTACTGCCTTTCTCCCTCGTTAACAAGATAGAAGAAGTGGCTGGCATAGACCTGCCTTTTGACTTCTTACTTTCCGGTATAAATTTTACACCACAAGGTGCTGCGCTTGACGTAGTCCTGGCCGTGGAGATGGGAAATAAAAAATTAAAATTCGGAGCCAAAGGATTGCAAATGTCTCCCTCAGGTGTAAATCTGGGTCAGATCAGATTTTACCTGCTCGAAGAGATTGGCGTTGAGTATCAGGGATGGAATATGAGCCTCATACCAACAGGAATTAATGGAGATAGTTATGTCTCCCTCAGTTGTCAGGGTCTTGAAAACTTTGTCTTAAATGCGAGATACAATTTTGGTCCCGACTACATCAATACTAATAATGCTCTAGCGGGTGTGTTTGCGGAGATGACACTCGCCGGTGAAAAGTGGGGACAATTCATTGGTACCACCACTTTCAATGCGCCTTTTTATTTGAATGGGTATAATGATTTTGTTTTCACCATGACCAATGCAAGTGTTGATCTTTCTAATACCAGCAATATCACCGGCATTCAATTTCCTGATGATGATGCTTACAAAAATACAAGTGCATCATGGACAGGTTTTTATATCGAAGACATCAATCTAACCATCCCGCAGGAATTGCAACTGGGAGGCACCAATACAAGCATCTTTGGACATAACCTCATCATTGACAATTTAGGAGCCTCGGGGGTAGTCGGGGTGAAAAACTTTTTATCGGCTCAATCCAATTCAAAAGCGATGGGAGATTGGAAATTTACAGTTGATTCTGTAGGTATAACATTCCTGCATAATAACTTCCGGAACGCAGTATTAGAAGGAATGATTGGTATTCCAATGATGAGTAAAGATTTTGAATATCGGGGATTATTGAACAAGAATAGTTCCAGTCAGTATGTAGCTACATTACAGCCTAAAAATGATGCTATCGTAGGACTGGCTGTTGGCCCGACTCCACCCGGAAATAGCACAGATTATCTTGTGGCATTCACAATTCAGAAAAATTCAAGTATCAGTGCTACCTATAATTCTATCACCAAAAAATTCCAACCCGGGGCAGTACTTTGCGGAAATGTAGAAGTACACTTAGATAAATCAAATTTCCCTTCCAGTGATTTACAGGATGTTATTTCAGCCATTGAAGATAATCTGCCAGGAAATATATCATTTAAATTCGATGCAGACGTTCAGCTCTGCTTAGGTATTGATCCGTCTCTTAAACTTTATGGGGGCAGAATGTATAAATTACTCAACTATGCCGGATCAGTTTCATTACCCGGTTTTCAAAATCCTTTTAGTCTTGACAATGCTTTAAGTTTATTGGATATGAATATAGATTTTTCCGTTCCAAATCCTAACGTGCCATCTTCACCAAATTTACCTGATTGGCCAACAATACCTACGATCAATATACCAGGGTTTCCCAATATATCTTTTGATAATTTTCCAAATATTACATTGCCAAACTTACCGGGTTTTTCTTTGCCAAACTTCCCAAGGTTACTGCCTGACTGGCAACTGCCAAACAAGTTTATCCCACTGGGTTTTAATTTCCACTTACCTGCCATTCCCGGAATTTCGTTTGACTTAGGATGTTGGGCAATAGCCATTCCTGATGTAAACCGTTCTACACCTGATTTCAAATTTGCAACATTCAATGTCAAATTCAATCTTCCTGAATTCTCTTGTAAGCCAAAAACCAATAATTCATTTGCAGTAACAAATAATACCGGTTCCATCAATGTACCCTTCCTGGGAAGAAGTTTCGAAGTGGTGCCCGTCGCCGGTACAAACAATTACAGAACTAAGCCTGATGAGCTCTTTTTTGTGAATAAGACATTAAAGACACTTTTAGAAGAGAATATACCTTCTGAACTGAATTTTGACTTACCCGAAGGTTACAATTTTGAAATCAAAGGAATAACTTTTAATGCTGTGGGCAATGGAGTAATCAATCTTGAATTGACATTAGGTGGGGTCAGCTTTATAGGTGCGCTTCCCATACATCCCGGTGGTATCAATTTTGATGGTTTTAAATTTGGACCTGGTACGGATATCAACTTTGGCAACTAAATAATACATGATTTCATGCAAAATATAATTACTAAAGCAATCCTACTCTTCTTCATGAGCCTTTCCGGCTTAAATCTATTGGGTGGAAATGGCACAATCTCAAAAGTACCTATAAAATCAATAGACACCCGCAATAAATCCAACAAAACTACTGCATATGTAAGCATTAATCAAAGCATTAAAATCAGAAATCAATCAATGATCATTACATCACTGACTTCTGATTCCGGTCATGCTGCATCAGGAAAAGGAATTGTTTACGTTCCTTTTTTAAGAAGAAATATTACTGTATGTTTTGAAGAAATCATGGTCAATATGCAAGGTGAGCTGATGTCGGGAAAAATTCATTCGATTACACAACATGCCGTTCCACCAACATACCATTCTGATGAAACTGAGATAAATGCTTATCTGAATTTAGCGAGGAATTCAACAGAATTTCCGATTTTATTAAATCCATTTCTGGAGATGTATGGAATGGATTTAGGAGGTAATGATATGATTATGACAAATCTTTACTTTGACGAGCACAAGAGTAGCTGTGATGCGATTTATATGGTACTTAATCCTACAAGTAAGGTGACCACCTTCAGCAAAAAAGGAATTCCATTTGACGGAAGTTATTTAGATTTTTGCCATACTATTTTTCCGATAGATGGAGACGATCAGGTCAATTTTGATATAGAATTTCCATTGACAATAAAAGGATTTAAGCCAAATGAAACATTACCGGAAAATCAGGGGTCGTATGTGTCTTTCACTTGTGAAGGTCTTGACTCATTTCAACTTGCTGCTGAATACAGATTTGACAGATCAAAGGTAAAATTAAACAGCCCAACCGGTTCTGACCAGGTGATCACTAGCTTTTCGGTCAGGATGAAGACATGGGGTCAGTTTATGGCACGCGTAAACTTCAATGGTCCATTTGAAATAGCAGGTGTAGATGATGTGATCTTAACCATAAGGGATGCTGTGATAGATTATAATGACACAACCAATCCAGTCAGTGACAGTCTTAATACTTATTTGAATGGCCTTCCTTCTTTTGCTGCAACCAAAGTGTTGTGGAGAGGATTTATGATCAAAGAGCTCTCCATTCAATTGCCTTCCAGCCTAGCTTTGGGAGCTAATAATGGTAGAATATTATTTGGAGCAAAAGATCTCATCTATGACCATGCCAATGGAATAAGTGCCAATGTAGTCTTGCTTCCTGCTATTGGCCATGATTATGTGGCAAGTGGCAATCTCTCGGGTTGGGGTGTTGCTGTGAAAAGTCTTGTACTAAAAGTACTTTATAATTCGCCTGTAAAATTTGAACTTAAAGGTGATGTACAAATACCTGTAGTTAAAGAACAAATAGGTTTTAATGCCCAATTTAGTTTTGCAAATAACACTAACGGTACCAATGTACCTGCTTCTATAAATTTTTTGATGAACATAAATGCACAGAAATTCACCTTTCCACTTCTAAAAGATGCCACGATGAATCTTCAAAATTCAACTGCAGGTTTTAAATTTTTATCAGGCAAGTTTACTCCATTTGCAAATCTCAACGGAAACTTCGGTCTCGATTTCACTTCAGGCAGTGGTAATAATAGCGTAGATGGAGATTTCAAATTTCCTACTTTAGGATTTCAGGGATTTACATTGAATTATAACAGTATTACCAATGCGGTTATTCCTGAGACAGGAAATACAGGTGGTCTTGGAAACATGAATTTCTTTGCTTTCAATTTTGCAGGAATCACTTTCCCAACCGGTGGTTCGGGCCAGACCAATTTGACTCCACAAACTGATGCATCAGAACAACCTCAAAAAGTAAAAGGATTTCCGGTCAGCGTCAAGAACATTGGTTTCAAGCAGGTTGGAAACGATAAAAAACTTGATTTCACCATTGCATTAAATTTCACACAACCATCAGTTGGTTTAACAGCAAGTGCATCACTTTCTATTACAGGCGAACTTAAAGTAAGTGAGTTAATGACGACAACTCCATGGAAGGCTCTGGTTTTTAAGAACCTCGGACTCACTGCAATCACCATCGGCACTCAGGAGAATCCTGTCAATATCGGCGGAGTGACTTTATATGGAGGATTGTTATCTATCCAGAAAGATGAGGTTTATGGGGACGGGTTCAAAGGATTTTTGTCAATGAAGGTAGAGCCGGGCATGAAAGTAGATGTGGTTGGGCAATTTGGTAACATCAATAACTCAAGTGGTGCGCTTGATTACAGATATTGGTTTGCAGATGCCAAAATGAGAAGCAAAAATGGTGTCCAGATTGCACCTGCTGCCGTAGGAGTATTTGGTTTTGGTGGAGGGGTTTACTATAACATGGAACAACAAAATTTTTCGACTACTCCAATAAACATTAATGAACCTGGTGCTTCAATAAGTATCCCAACAGTGAATAACCCTCCCAATCTAAGCGGAAATTTGTTGCTCCCCGGTGTAGGATTGTCATGTAATTACAAACCGAAAAAAAATACTTTTGGGGTAAAGGCTATGGTAGTCTTGGGTACTTTCCCAAATCCTGCAACAGCTAATATGGATCTGACTTTAACCATTGAATTCAATACAAATCCATTTGGTCTTAATACAGTTTCCCTGAGTGGTCAGATGTTTGTCATGGCAGATATTGATAAGAGAACAGATGCCAAAATCAAAGGGTCAACCGATATTGTCTTTAATCACGCAGACAAAACATTTGCCATTGACGGAAATGTCACTGTGACAGTCCACAATCCGGTTTTAAACAAAAATATCATCACAGGTGGCGGAAGTTTTAATATGTTTTTCAATTTGAAACCCGGTTTTGGACATGATTGGTACATGGCTATCGGAGCGCCTCCAATTACAAAACGCATGGCCTTGCAGCTCAGTATTACTTCCACACCTCAGGTTATGAATGGCTATTTCGTTGCCGGGCGCATAGAAAGTTTACCTGAAGACAAAAGACAACTCCCAAGGCTTAGAGATTACGATCCAAAATTACAAATATTTGAAGGACAAAATAATTTATCATATAATGGTCTTACTGATGGTACCGCAATTCTTATGGGAGCTTCATATCGCTATGGAGTAGATAAAAGATTCGGGCCATTTGGTGCAAGTCTTGTCTTTATAGTTGGCTTTGACGCCATGCTTAATAAGTGCAGTTGTGCAGGCTATAATCCAACAGGCATTAATGGCTGGTATCTGCAAGGTCAGATTTACGGTGCACTGGAAGGAAAAATAACAATTAATGTCAATTTGATTTTTTATAAAGGCACCTACAACATTGCATCCATTAGTGCGGCAGCTTTAGTGCAGGCCAAACTACCTAATCCTACCTGGATGTCTGCCAATGTAGCCGGAAGCTACAAAATATTAGGTGGCCTGATTAAAGGTAATTTTAAGTTAGGTGTTGAATTTGGTGATAAATGTATCGAACAAAGTATAAATGCGAATGCAAGTGAGTTGATAGCGGATATCAAAGTCATTGGCGCAATCTCTCCAACCAATAGCACCTCTAATATTGCTATCTATACTGAAAAAGTAGTGGTCGCAAGTTTTACACAAGCCATCGATGGTATCATGGATTTTTCTGCTGAATCAGATGATGGACTTAAAGTAATGCCTTTTGTCAGATCAAGGAGTCTCACAGGTGGCCATCAGGTTTTGAGTGGAAGTTTTAGATTTGTCAACGGAAATACCGGCTTAGAGTATGTATCTACAAAACTTCTGCAACCCAATACACAATACACTTTTAAAATCAATATTGGATGGAAAAAATGGACTAATGCAATAAAAACATGGGTAGAAGTATATCATCAGGATGTAAATGGAAAAAATACTGCATTAGTTGAAGAAACAGCCATTATAATATTTACTACCGGAGACAGACCTGCTACCATACCACCGGAAGCGGTACTTTCCAGCTATCCTGATTACAGAGCTATAAATTATGCTATTAAAGACAATATTTATGGGGGAGTAGCCCTCAAACAAACGGGCTGGGGATATCTGTTCAATCCGAAAAAGAAGATCAAAGTAGAAGGAAAATCCTGCTCCGAATACCCGGTATTTGAATATAATTATTTCCTGAGAATCGTAGATTCAAAGACAAATGCAACGGTATTTGAGGAATCATTACTAGCAGTGCCAACACCGGAGTGGGGCCAGTATGTTGGAGATTTAGTACCTGTTACTGAACAACCATGTACTTGTGATCATGCCTTCCTCAATTGGGTTTATAAAATATTTAATATACCATGTACTAAATATTCTCCAGGTCCATGTTCTGTCCTTCAACCAACTAATGCTGCATCCAAAAGCAATGTCAAAAATATGGCAAATAACTGGACTTATGGGGGACCAAATCTCAATTATGATATCCCGGTTTCAACCAATTCCGGTATCGTAAATAAAAATATCGGGTTCCCTGATTTTTCGTCTTCGTTGGAAAAAGGAAAGATATATAGTTTTCAAATTGTAGGCTTGCCCATTATTGAACAGTCCACATATACAGTCAGTACCACTCAAAATGAATCAAATCAATCAGTCAATAGCGAGAATACAATTATCCTGACCACAAAAACACAAAGTATTCAAAGAAACAACGTCACCACAGCTCCTGAATTTATCATATATAAATCCGAATTTGGAACCAGTCTTTACAACACATTTGTAGAGAAGATGGCTGCAACTTCTTCAAGATTAACAAAAAAAATTAACTGGAACATCACACAAAATTATAACATCGCAAAATTGATTCCTAACTTTTTCAACAATAATGATTGGGCATTAAATTACTTAGCAACTACTGGTTTAAATTGTATGAATAATTATTATTGCTCACTTTGTAAAAATAACATACCTGAATGTAAGGCAACCTTTAAATCAAGCAATTACTATTTACCCAACGAAGCCTATAATGTGTATAATCCTCTGGTTAATTCAGTAAACACAGAAGCTTTCCAATACAATCTGGTTGGAGTTCAGGAAGGCTTCGATGTTTACGAGTTGGGAAGGTTTGCCTATTTTGCCGCTTATGATTGGCAAAATGGGTATTCAAAATATTTGGCCGAGAACGCTTCCAATTTCAGCCCAGATTTTAAGTACGAGGTATTTCCAAAAACAAAAGTAAATCCATATAATAATTCTCTGTTTCCCACAGGGCCATTCGCTTTTGTCAGCGAAAGAGATAACGGTAACGGAATCCTGGAGCCTAATCAGGTAAATAAAACCAATACCGGCACAATTGACATTATGTTCTTTCCCCGAACCAGTATTACCTACCAGATGTTGCGAACTGAACTTCTTACCAGACCTTTACCGTCGGGATTTTACCGGTACTTCAAAAATTTTTATGAATTAATCCCATTTAATCTGCAAGCCAGTTTGAATAAGCTTAAAAAATATGATGAAATTGAGGCCAATTACGGTCCGTTGTTCAGACTGAAATATATTAAAAACGGGATTACATCAGTAATTCAATTTAATGCCGAAGGTATTAGCTCATCATCCGGAAATTACGTGGATTATTCAGGAAAAGACTATTTCCTCAAAAATATGGGAAGCGGCAGGCTTGCTTCCGGGGGGTCTGCCGGTCAGCTGTTATCTACTACCAATCAAAATAACTCTGAATTATTAAGATTTGAATTAATAAGAAATGCTGATGGAAGCTATTTACTTAAATGTGGTAATTCACTTATGATTGGTTTTAATGGATATGATGTTATCACTACAACACAGAATTTTCCTGTAACCCTTGAAACCAATCTGGATGGTACTACCCGAATAAAATTTGCAAATGGGACCTACCTATATGAAGACTTTATGTCCAAACAGCTGAGAATCGGTAAGGACCAATTTCATGACTATGACGTATGGAAAATTGAAAAGGCATGGTCCCCCGCTCCACCTGATCTGAACGGAATCTATAGATTTCAGAACTTTAGCAGTTATAAATATTTGTATAATGGTGATGACAACGCCGCAAAATTATTGTCGGATAAAATGGATGATAAAAAATCTCATGCTCAGTTTTATTTACGTAGAAGAAATGGCGGACACTACGATATTATTTCAACAAACGGCAATCGGATTCATGCAGTATTGGTCTCAGGTAAATATAAGTATTCTGCTTCAACTTCTTCTGATATTCATAAAGATAACTTTTCTTTTCATGTCACTAAAACATCTGATTTTGTTACATTCAAAAATGTTAAGTCCAATCAGTTTTTGATGGAATTAACAAATGAAGATATTGAAAGTACGGATGATGTAAACAATCTCTGTAAGTTTTATCTCAGGCATAAAGATTACTATCACGCTTACCCTGATTATTCCGGTACATACTATTTAAAAATTGCGGCTAGTGGTGCAGATATTGTTTTATCTGATAACATTTTGGTTAATGACTTTCTGACCACTACCACTTCCAACAATGCAAAAACCAATAAATCAAAATATAAATTAATAAAATTAGGAAGTACGCCATACTATAGAATACAATATCTTACTCCTCCTTCTACTGTATCTTCGTTTTTTGGCATTCCTCAATCTCCACAGTATGTATATCAAACATCTGATGGAAAATTCAACATCGGAAGTGCTACCGATGATTATTCAAAGTTTCTTTTAACCCCCGTTTCAGACAAACAATTCAGGTTCATTTGTTTCGCAACCAATGACTTGTTGGCTCAAAAATTTGATATCAATCTTGGAGTTAACCATAATAAGATTTTGGCCACGAAAGAAAGTGATGATTATGCTATTGTCATCAGAGAGAGCTCCTATACTCCGGTACATCAAAACTTAAGTGGCAGGTACTTGATCAAATCCAAAAATACAGGTCATTACGTGCATACCGAAGATGTTGCCAATGGAGGATTGGTGTCTGCCAGACAAGACGTGTACAGTAATAACTTAAACTATATTTTAAAAAGAAAAGCAAATGCAAAATATGAAATATGGAGTAGCGCGGCAAATAAAAGATGGTATACTTCACCTGATGGAAACTGTTATGTCAATGCCTTCAATGAGGTTTCTGAATTTGATATTCAAAACACTTCAGGTGGATACAACATATCATCAGACTTAAAATATCTGGCAGAAACATCCAATCGGGATATTAAAGCAAATCAAACAATAACCAATGCAGGAGTCTTTATTTTAACAAAGGATTTTGTATTGAAAAACATGGAGGTTTATATAACAAACCATGGCAGTGGAAAAAATCTTGAATATGCCATCAATCAGGCAAATGTCAGCATGAAGTCAACAACAGCTTCAAGTGCGAATATTCTCTTTCGACTTGAGTACCTGGAAGGTAAGATTTATAAAATCATTTCGATGTCCAATAATAAATACCTTCACTATGCAGATAATGGTAATTTCAACTCCATAGAAGTGAACGGACTCCCGGAGAATCATTACAGGTTTGAACTGAATCCAATATCTGGATTAACTTTCACCATCAAAAGTCTTGCTGACAACAGATACTTAAAGGAATCTTACGACAATTTTTTTGACTATAGCAATAGCAAATTGATTACTGACACTTATATAGAAGCAGACTACAGTTATTTTAATATAAGACCAGATTACCAACCTTCACCTGCAAACCTGAGTGGTATCTATTATATCCAAAGTGCCGGAAGTGGAAGGCCTGTTCAAAACGGACCACGGCTGAACATAGTCACGCCCATCACATCATTAACCTCGTTATTTGGAAACAATAACAGTATTACAGAAAATAATAAAAATTACAAATTTCTCATAAAACGAAGATCAACAGGCAAATATGAAATTATCTCTGCAAATGGGTTAAAAAGAGTTTTTGAATTACCCGGGGGATTTTTTTCCAGTCAGAATGATCAGAATCAAAGTCCTGAATATTATCAGTTTGATATTGATACACATCAGAATGGATTTTATACAATAAAAAATTGGGCAACCAATAATTATTTATACAACTATTTTGATGTTAATCTTGGGAGCGATCATAATTTTATCAAGGGTTCTAATACTGTTTTTGAAACGGACTCGTATTTTAAATTTAACAAAACGGTTGGTAATGTTTCCACTGAATATGAACACCTTTTTAATAAGAAAGTCAGGATCGTGGAAACAGCGAATGATCTGCCTCTTGTCATCCAAAGTGATGAATCTGCAATATTTCAAACGGGTTCCGGTAGTTTTGTATTAAAACCTAAAAACTCAGGATTTCAATTTGAAATATGGAGTACGGTCACAGGAAGGAGACTCCATTATCATAAATCTTATACCGGAGTTAAAAGCAGCACCGTCTTAGTTCCCGGGCTGGATGTAAGTCAGTATCAATTCAGACTTCAATCCTCCTGGCTTTTCGATATAGGCCGACAGCAACCCCTTTATACTCAGATTAAAATTGTACCATATTAAACTAAGTTTATATGCCCGGTAGAATGTGTATGTATATTGCTTTTATGTTGACATTTGCGATTGCAGCAAATGCTCAAACAGATATTGCCTCGGAAAAACCAATCAATCCATATCTTAATTTAATATTGGAAATTGAAAATGCTAATCTATCACTGGAAGACTTAATGAAGAATAATGACTTTATATCGAGACTCAAATCAGAAGGCTATAATAAAGATAGTTTGCTTTACTTTCTGGATTTGCAGAAGTCTGACAATAAATTAGACAGTGATTATCCGACGCTTATAGCCAGTCTGTCTTTGATCGCAAAATCGTATCAGGACAGCATTGTACTCAGATGGGCACCCTCTTCAGAAATGCTTTGGAAAAAATTAAACGCCGTTGGATATTCCATTGTAAGATCTGAATTTGAATTTTTGGGAGAAGAAAAA
>JACMLK010000006.1 GCA_014379665.1 Saprospiraceae bacterium
CCCACATGGTAATTCTCCGGTCATATCCATCAAATGCTTGACCACCTCCATAAATATCCAGTGAATGAGTCTGGAAAAAGTTATTATAAAATATCCTTCCATTACCATATGGCTTATTTTCAATTCCGTAACCAAATTCTATGGTATTGTCATTTATAATTTTCAATCCTTCCTGTGTCAGTCTCATTTTTTCACTATTATCTACTTTAAATTTCACCACATTATCGTCTTTAGTGCCTATAAACTGGGTCATAGTATCTGTGCCGGAATTGCCATCCAGATTCCAGCCGGTTTGTAGCAAATTTGAACCAATACATTGCCATAGAGCTCCATCAAATAAATATTCACACACCTTTCCTGCGGGTATATCTTTATTTCCTTCAGGAAATAGACAAGTTCTTAATGTGGCATTACGAATGATTATTTTTACACCTGTGACAGGCGCAGTCACATCTAAAGCAGCATCTATTGTTGGTGTTCCTGTCAGCACAACAAATCCTTCATTTCCCGTAATAACAAGAGTCCCTGAAGTGACATCAAAAGTCAATGGTCTTATTCGTACTGCACCATTGATATCTAAGGCAGCTTGCGGGTCTGAATTGTTTATACCAATATATTGAGCTTCAATAAATAGGGATGAAAACATTAAAAATGCGCATAAATTGATTGACTTCCTCATGGTTTGAAATGTAAATTTAACAATGGTCAAAATTATAATGTATTTGTTTCCATTACAAATATTGATTGTCACATGATGATGTGAAAAATATGAGGGCTACAATTGAACTTCCTGTTGTTAATTATTGTCAGGATAATATTATATACCAGTGCTCTGTCCGGATATAAGTAAATATTATTGGCAGTTATTTTTTAAAAATAAGTGATACAGCTGTTCCATTTGTTCCTGTGGTTATATTAATCTTGCCGCCAAGTTGACCGGCTCTGTTTTCCATATTTTTCAGTCCATTGCCGCGGGTTATCAACAAAGGATCAAACCCAACACCATTATCAATAAACTCTGTTTGTAGATTTTTCCCCACTATTTTAACTGTAAATTTTGTTTCGGTTGCTTTGGAATATTTAGCCGCATTATTAATAGCCTCTTTAAAAATAAGGTAAAAATGTCTTCTGTCTTCAGGTGACAGTTTTATACTATCAGGAATATCATCAATATCAAATCTTACATTGATATTCAATGGTTCAAGAGAGTCAATGGCAAATTCCTGGAGTTTCCTCACTATGTTTTTGAATGAATCATTTTTTGGGTTTATACTCCAGATTATCTCTGACATATTATTCATCACCTCTGCAGTCTTATCTGAAATATTTTTATAGGGTGTAATGTTTTTGCTGCGCATAGCTTCTCTTTCACTAAGTATCCTGATATGTGATAGGGTACTTCCCATGTCATCATGAAGATCACGTGCTATGGAGTGTCTTAATTTTTCCAGTTTTTGTCTTTGAATATCACGATATCTGAATATGCTGTAAATTACAAAAGAAGCGGCACAGATAATCAATGTATTAAACCACCAGGTTCGCCAGAATGGAGGATGAATGTGGATATAAAGTAGAAACTGATTCTGACTTTTCAAACCAAAACTATTCTCTGCTTCTACTTTTAAAACATATTTGCCATATCCCAGATTATTAAAATTCAACATATTATTATCCATATTGGTCCAGTTATCATTTTCATCTCCAAGGATGTATTTGTACTTATTTTCCATAGAATTGGTGAAACTGAGATTGCTGAATTCAAAATGAAATGTATTTTGCTGATAAGAAAGTTCTATTGTTTCTTCTGATTCCGGTATTGATGGTACCTCGTAATTTAATATTTTAAGGTCAGAAAGTATCAATGTCTCCGGTTTTGCGAATTTAATTTTATTTAAATCGATCATATTTATTGACCTATCCTGTCCAATATAAAGGGTATTGGTTTTTTTTGAAAAGGATAAATCAGGACGATGAGTGCGCCCGATGGAAGAATTGTAATTAGTGTAATTGGTAATTGTATTGGTAATTAGGTCAAACCTCGTTACCCCTACATCCGAACTCATCCAGATATTTCCTGAGTTATCGGTGACGATATCACTGAAAACACCCAATGGCTTGTCATTGTAAGAATCGTATAATGTAAAAGAAGCACTATCCCCTGTTATTTTCATCATACAAAATCCATTAAAAGATGTTATCATAAGTTGGTCATCAGCAAAACAATGTATGCCTTGTATCACGGATAAAATCTTTAATGGTTTGAAATCATTCTGAGGGTGTGCTATAATTTTTTTGGTGACAGGTTCATAGGAAAAAACAATGTCATTTGCTTTGTTATCAGACACAGTCACCATCCATAATTTCCCGTTTGGGTCTGAAGTCAGTATGAAAGAATATAGTGATTTTTTATTTTTTAGTAAATAATTTTTTATTTCCGGAACGGGAATGATAAGATTTTCTTCCTTGTCATAGGTATAAAGTCCGCTCAAGGAACCAAGCCAAATATTTCCTTTCTCGTCTTCTATTATTTCTAAGATCCTTGGTTTTTCTTTGTTATCTGTTTTAATTTCCGGAATAATTAGTTTTTTCAAATCGAGATTATAACAAACAATACCATGTTCTATTGTGGATAACCAAAGTACATTTTCTGAGTCAACAAACAAGGTATACGGATTAATACCCGGGGTGCAGAATTTTTTAAGTTTATCAGGTATATCAACAAACCTGTTATGAATCAAGTCGTACCTGAATATACCATTGTAAGGGATTGAAAACCAGATAATACTATCATGGACAGAGGAGGGTTCAAAAATGATATCGGATATCAGCCAGTCTTTAACACTATTACTGAATGGTATAGTTAATTCTCTGATATTTTGTTTATTGGGATCATATCTGTGCAAACCATTGTAAGTACCTATCCATAATCCTTCTGATTCCGTGGGTTGAAAGCAAAAACCTGCTCCTTGTACGCCAAATAAATCATGTAGGTCGTTGGTACTGTATCGGTTAAAGGTATGATTCTGCTTATTAAATGTTTTTACTCCGTCGGTGGTTCCTAACCAGATAAGATTTTCTTCTCCTGCAGTGAGCGCCTTATTTATTGAAAGCACACCGTTTTGCATTTTTGTCGGATCAGCAAAAAAGTAATTTTGTTTTTCAAAAGTCTTTGTATCGAATCTCATTATCCCATAGTCCCAGTTACCCACCCAAAGTATACCCGATTCATCCAGATAACTTGACATAAATCCGTCATCATCCGGTATATCAGGATTTTCTCCCGGTCTGTGAAATATTTTCACATCACAAGTAAATGGGTCATATCTGTACAATCCGTGGGTGCCGGCCAACCAGAACACACCATTAGCATCTATCTGGATTGTCCTGAATGTATTATCAACAGGCAAGGCTGATATATATTCTCTGTTGAGTTGGATTTTTTTTCCATGAGTATACATTAAACCATGGTTCGTAGTAACCCACATCATGTCTTTGTCTACTTCATATTTAAATGCAAAGGCTTCAATATCTACTTCATTTTGATCGGGATTCATGTATCTGATCAGTCCTGCTTTTTCATTTTTTGGATCGAATACATTGAGTGTCGGTGTCGTGGCGAGCCATAATCTTCCATGTTTATCTTCGGTGATATATCTGATATAATTGGAAGAAATGGTCTCCGGATTAAAAGGGTCGGACCGGTAAGTTTTGAAATTGTGCCCGTCATATCTTACCAAACCCTGCTCCGTGCCTATCCACACAAATCCATTTCCGGCTTTGACAATACTAAGCGCTTGAGCACTTTTGAACCCTTGAGCCGGACCGTAATGATCAAATAGTATTTTATTTGTGGTTGTTTGTCCATATGCAGGAGAATGAAAGCATAACATCAGAATGATACCTAAACAGGTTAGTCTATATCCCTGACTGCATAAATTCATGTTGTTTCTATGTCTCACTAATTGAAATATGTACTATCAGGAATAAAGTTATTCTTTTTTCTCAATAAATACTTTATGGACAGCTTCAGTGACAGAATGAACGTGTAGTTTTTCATAAATCCTTTTAATATAGGTTCTGACCGTATCAATACTGATGAAGAGTTCATCAGCCACCATTTTATAGCTGAGACCTTTGGAAAGGAGTTGGAGTATACTTAATTCGCGTTCTGAAAGCAGATGCTGAGAAGTATGTTCTTTTTTTGTAAACACAGGCAAAGATAACAATCGACGGGCAATCGACGGACTCATAGGTGCCCCTCCGGCGTGCACTTCCCTGATGCTGGATAATAGGGTGGACAACGAGTTCTTTTTCAGCAGATACCCTGTAGCTCCGGCTTTGATGGCGTTAAATATCCGGTCATCATCATCAAATACAGTATTCATAATCACTTCCACTTCGGGATACTGAGACTTGACATCTCTCACGCCTTCAATGCCTGTCCGACCTGGCATATCTATATCCATCAGGATTACATCCGGTCTGAACGCTTCTGTATTCTGTACTACATCAAGACAATGTCCAAACTCTCCCGCCAGTTCAAATTCGTCAGACTCTCTGATGATGCTGGACAGAATTTCTCTTAGTCCGTTATTATCTTCGTAAATGGCTACTTTGATGGCTTGCATGAGCAGATGACATTAAACCACAAATGTATAAAACTATTCATTGAAGTGCGCTTTGATCTTTGTCACATGATGATGTGAATGTTAATGGGGAATGACGAATTACGAATTACGAATGACGAACTCTGAATTATGAATTATGAATTACGAATTATGAATTAAGAATGAAGAAATATGAATTACGAATGACGAATGACGAATTACGAATTGTGGAATGGAACTACCAGTTACCGGAAGTGACATAACAGTTGGAGATAAAAAAAGAAGTTGAAAAAAAAATGACAATTGCCTTTTTATCTACGTTTAGATTCTATGAGGTCAGCCTTTAAATTCAGTCCTTTAGCAAAATCAAAATGTAGTTAAAATGTATAAGTTAACAACTGTTCTATTTATAATAATCATACATGGGTGTACTGACCAATACGAACCAATTAGTTTTGCTATGCGTAACGCGTCCTCCAAAAATTGCCAGGTAATTTTGCATAATATATATGGTACTAAAGATTCAATATCTGTTAATATGGCAGAAACTCTTGAGATGCATAAAGATTTTGCTCCTTATTCAGGCCCGTTTATATCTTTTGATTCAGTAACAGTCATATTTGAGGACCAAAAACGCCTTACCTATTATGAGATTAAGGGGTGTGACGTAGAAAAAAGTCCATTTTGTAACAATACCATTTCTTATCATTGCGAAAACATGTTCTGTGTGTTTGAAATTGATGAAACTGAATATTTAAAGGCAAAATAAATATAACTTTAAGTAGTTATGCACAATTGAATGTACAAGTGATTGTCAAATACGTTGCATTTAAAGGGAATTCTTTTTGGGATGGATGATGTATGATGTCGGACTATAACGAAGCCTGATTCGCAGGTCTTTTGTCATCATTCCAGATAAAGCCATTTACTTTCAGACCTTCATGATCCGCTTTTGACATAGGGATGACTTTTGATTTAGGCTCCTGGTAACACCTGATATCTGTAATTTTATTGTCATTCAGAAAAAAGGACATCCTGCTTGCCTCCGTAGTATTGACACCTATATAAGCTTTTTCTTTGTCGGTCAGATAGTAGACAATCTGGGCATTGCCGTCCACATCCATACGATATATTTTGCTTTCCCTGAAGAAGGTTTCCAGATATCTTCCTTTGATCTGATTAAAAAACTGAAGATCTTCTGTATTGAGTATGGTGGCATTGGACCTTACCACCAATCTGTCCACTTTTTTTTCTTTCATAAAGATA
>JACMLK010000102.1 GCA_014379665.1 Saprospiraceae bacterium
ATTCAATAAATTATTTTATAGCATCTATGACCACCACCCCTGCTTCAAATAATCACATCCCCGGCATACTCACCCTTCAAAGTAAATACCTGTTTGTCAATCTTTCGGCTGATGAACGGAAAAAGGGATTTGTCACCACACCATTTACAGAAGCACAGATAGAAGAAGTAATTAAAGATAACGGATTGTTTGTGGCACTGGATGATAGTTTAGTGGTCGGATATGCTTTTGCAGGTACATGGGAGTATTTTACACCGTGGCCCATCTTCCCTTTTATGATTGACAGGCTTACCGGACAACAATTCGGAAGTGTAGTCATTTCTGAGTCCAATACTTTTCAGTATGGTCCGGTTTGTATTGATGAAGCGTATAGAGGTAGCGGGCTTTTTAATCAGTTATTTGAAGAAATGCGGCTTTCGATGCGCGAAAGATTTTCAGTTGGGTTGACCTTTATCAATCAGGTTAATACACATTCCTATTATGCGCATACGCGAAAGTTGGGTATGCAAGTGATAGACTCATTTTCTTTCAATGGAAATGTGTATGATGCTTTGGGGTTTGATACATCAAAAACTGTACTTTGATCGTCACCTCATTTTAAAAAGTCTACGTCGATGATGAAAAGCTTTACTCCGTGTTCTGAATATGATCTGTGAGAACTGAGATCATCGGATACAATATAGGTCATACCTTTAGTCATGTGATAGTTTCCGCCGGTTTCAAGTTCGCTATCAAAAGATCCTTCTATACAATGGACTATATGGCCTTTTTTACACCAATGATCGGCGAGGTATCCCGGAGAATATTCTACCATTCGGAGTCTTAACCCGTTAAATTTCAATGTTTGCCAGTAGGCTACTCCGGTTTTACCTTTATGTTCGGTTTTTTCAACAGTTGACCAATCAATGGTTTGGAATAATATTGGGTTCATAATATGAGTTTTACGGATGGAAGATGATTGAAAGTATTATTTCTTTTTGCAAATATATGGAATGCGTTTAAAAGCGGTTTATATAACTTTAGATTTGACTTGGCCGACTCCAATGATTACGCCCATACAGGGCTGTAATTTGCATATTTCTTCACAAGATAGGGCTTGCACCCTATCTTGTAATATGGCGGCCTTTCAGGCCTATTTAGAAAATTGATTTTTCAAGGGCTGAAAAGGTTCAAGTCAATTGTCTCAAAATTTTAACTGGTGCTCATAACATATGGATGGCTTTGTATCCGGGAATAGACAGAGTTCTTTCTGCTTCATGAGGCACATCATCTTTTTACCATTTTTCAACTCTTACATAATAAAACTACGTATAGTGCGACTCCTCTAGAGTCGAAAAAATAAATTCATTTCCATTTCTAACATAGTGCGACTTCTCTGAAGTCGTAAGGGTAGTAATCCCGGAGGGATAAAACTAAATTTGAAATAAATGAACTCCACATTTCATGATCCTTATCGTTTACACATTTCATAGGGGGAAGCTTTTCTATGTCTAAATCGAACAAAGAATTGAAATTTATTAAAGAATTACGTACAAATGCCAGACATGCGAGTCACCCTTCCTTTTCAAGCTACCGTTTACACACATCTTAGGGGGAAGTTTTTTTATTCCTAAATCGGTCAAAGAATATCTATTTATTAAAGAATTGAGTTCAAAAGCAAGGCATGCGAGTCACCCTTCCTTTTCAAGGGAAGGGCCGGGGATGGGTAAAAAACGCCAAAAGAAGACGCCCAATATTTTGTACAATCCCAGAATAAATCAGATAGTTGACACTTGTGTGTAAACGGTAGCCTTTTCAAGGGAAGGTGGGGATGGTTAAAATATTTTAAATACAGGCACTAACACCCAAAACTGGAAGTGGGTCGGCCTGCCAGCCATTTATAGTCAGGTAGGGATGAGTTATCCGAAAAGATTTGAACATTGATACCGAATAGAATTAAAGAAAAAGAACCATGACAACTCAATTCACCTTTTCCCACAATTTGAGTTTGCCGTCAAAGTCTGTGGACTTCAGTTTGTAACTTTCCGGTACTTCAGTCAGGTAACTGAAATACGTAGCGAGTCTGGTACCTGAAGGCATATTGTTTAACTGAACTTTTACATGGGCATTGTAGGTGTTGTAAAAGGTGCGATTGAGTGGTATTTCGTCATTGATCCGGTCAGGGATGCTAATGTTTTCCTGAAACGAATTAAAAATATAAAAGGCATCATATACCTGAAAAGAAATCGTGTTAATATTGGCGAGTACGAATTCCACATTTTCCAATTGGTAATTTTCTGAAATTTCATTTGCTGCCTTATGAAAACTTTCCCTTAGCTCTACGCCAACAAATATTCCCTCACTGCACACCGATCCTATCATACAGAATTTGCCTGCACCCGATCCGATATCAAGCACTTTTGTACCATTTTTGGATGCCAGATATTTTGCAGCTATGATGGACACTTCCACTGGTGTAAAATGTATTTCTGAAGTTTCCCTTATGTCATCATTATACAAGCTGTCAAACTCTGTATCACTTATTTCTTCATTGGATTTTAGACGCTCAAAGATCAAGGGTTCATTATTTTACCGCTAAATTATTCATAAAAGCGGGTGGTGTGATGTTTTATTAAATTGCCCTATGATTCGCTTGCAGTTTTCAGGATAGCATATATTTTCTCCTCAGAGGGTCTGGGGGCATTGGCATCTAAGATTTTCCCATCTGTTCCGATAATAATAAATCTGGGTATGGATTGGATCAGATAATCAGTTGCTAAGGTTGAAGACCAGTTACCTTCTGCAAATAATTGAATTCCATGCATATTCTTTTCTTTTACCATAGTCTGCCAGGCCGTTTTGTCCTGATCAAGTGAAATACTTACAAAGGCAATTTTATCTGATCCGGTAAAGCTGGTTTCGAGTTTTTCAAGGGCAGGTAATTCTCTGAGACATGGCCCGCACCACGTGGCCCACACATCTATGTATATGACTTTCCCGCGGAGACTTTCTAAAGACACCTTTTTATTTTGAATAGAAAAGTATTCAAAACCAGGTGCTGTTTTTCCTTTGATTAGGTGATCCCATGTCAGGTATAGTTGATTGATTTCATCCAGATACTGCGTATTTGTCTGGGCATTTCTGTATTTGTCTACCAGCATGGATGCATCATTGATCGACTGCTCAATGGTTTCTTTCATCAGATTGTAATAAAGTAAGGACTTTAATTCAGGATCGGTAAATAATGTTGAAATATTATCAAATGTACGGACCGGTAGAGGCGTATCTACCTGATTTGTATCTGATGCTGTTTTAAAATGAAGATAGGAAGTTATAAATTCTTTAAAAGAAGGAACGAAGAGTTGCTCGTGCCGGTCAATCTCAAGATTCTGAAAAAAACTTTCATAAGAGTCAGTGAGGACCAAAGTACTGTCAGGCATCAGGTATTCATAATATTCCGGATAATTCATTTTAAGAATAGCCGCATCGTATGAAAGTTCTTCTGATATAAGTTCGGCAAAGATTTCATCAAACGGGCCATTTTTTTTCTGGTATTCCTGTTGATCATCAAGAAAAACCTGTTGTCTGGTTTCAACCGCTTTGACAAATTCAGGTTCTTTCATGGAGAAAAACTTCTGAAAATCTTTAGGTTCGCTTTCTGATTTAAGATTTTCGAAATGCACTAAATAATTATTCTCCAGCGCATGACTGCCTTTAAAAGGTGCTCCGGCAAACGGGTCACGGTAATCAGTTATCAGTGATATTCTGTCCCCGGGAACTATAAATACATGCATCTTCTGATCGCCCACTTCAAGGGTATAAATGCCACTCTTATCCAATTCAGTCTGGATAAAAAATTTGCCTTCCTGATCTATAGTCCCTTTTATTTCATGGGTTCCTCTTAGTATGATTACCAGCGCAGGTGGAGAAGTGATGTGACCTTCCACTATAGTGGTGGTAGGTTGGTATTCTTTCGATTTATTTTTACAACCGGTATTAAAGAAGACTAATACCGACATTGCAACTATACTTATGAGGTATATATTTTTCATAATGATGATTTGATTTTTCTGAAGCCATGTAAATTTAGGTTCAATAATCGACAATTATGGTATATCAGACTGAAAGTAGGTATTATTTGAACTTGTTTAACAAAGTTTAACAAGATTGCGTTGTTTTGAGTTTCATTTGTATCAATGCCATTATCCCGGCAGTTTCGGTTCGGAGCCTTGACTCTCCGAGAGATACGGGTATAAATTGGTGAGCCAATGCGAGATTTATTTCTTCACCTGTAAAATCACCTTCGGGTCCGATCAGCGCAATGCTGTGTCCGGACAGATGGCCAGCATGAATGATCTGATCAGTAGGGCCATCACAATAAGCTATAAATTTGTGTGTGTACTGTTCAGATGTTTTAATGAGTTCAAAAAGATTTTGAATATAGGAGATGGCAGGGAGATGAACATTCAGGGATTGTTTCATAGCAGATACCATGATTTTTTCTAACCTTGCCGGATTATAAGACTTTTTTTCAGTTCGTTTTGCCTGAAAAAGTACAATAGATGATATACCGATTTCTACCGCTTTTTCTACAAACCATTCAATACGGGCAGCATTTTTTGTTGGAGAGATGGCGATGGTCACCCCAGGTTCAACTGGTGGCTTGAAAACTGTTTCAACGATCTGACATTGGGTTTGGTTTTTACTGATTGAGACTATAGTACAGGTGAAAATATGCCCCTTGCCGTCTGTGACAAATATCTGATCATTTAATTGTTTTCGTAAAACTTTCGTACAGTGCTGATGTTCATCTTCAGCGAGCACGATGCATTCATCACTCTTTAATGTGGAATAAAAAAGAAACATTAGCGTCAATTTTTTCATAAAGCTATGATTATTCTCAAAAGCATGGCATCATTGTGCAATATTAAAGTAAATTTGCGTCCTTATTTTCGAACTATTTCAAAATATTGTTCGTTAAAGATTGTCGTTATTAATCATTTGTGAAATAAAATTCCAAACATGGATAAAATCAGTTTAGCATTACAACTCATATTAAGTCTTTCGATCCTCGTCGTACTCCACGAACTTGGGCATTATATTCCTGCCAAATTGTTCAAAACAAGGGTGGAGAAGTTTTACTTATTTTTTGATCCTTATTTCTCTTTGTTTAAAAAGAAAATAGGTGATACTGAGTGGGGGATAGGCTGGATTCCTTTCGGCGGATATGTCAAAATATCAGGTATGATCGATGAAAGTATGGATAAGGAACAAATGAAACAGCCAGCCCAGCCGTGGGAATTCAGATCTAAAAAAGCCTGGCAAAGGCTGATTATCATGGTAGGAGGAGTTACCGTCAATTTTTTATTGGGTATAGTGATTTTTGCCGGCGTCATATTTTATTGGGGAGAATCTTATATAAAAACAGCCGATGCCAAATATGGATTGGCCGTAGATTCCTTAGGTATGCAACTTGGTCTCAAAGATGGTGATAGAGTCTTATCTGCCGGGACGGTGGCCATGGATAAATTCAGTGCCGGTCTTGTCGCCAAAGAAATTATCATCAATGAGGCTACAGAACTGGTGGTTGAACGTGACGGCAAAGAAACAAAACTTACAGTGCCCCATGACCTTGCCGAGAAAATTACCAAATATGACAATAAAGGTAAGCAGTTGTTCCATATACGTGTGCCATTCGGAATTGCTGATGTTGATTCTACAGGTAGCGCATGGAAAGCCCACATTACACCTGATATGAAAATAATTGGGGTCAATGGGCAGCCAATCGCTTATCAGCATGAATTTAAAAAGGCGATTCAACCCTATAGAAATGGTATAGCTA
>JACMLK010000103.1 GCA_014379665.1 Saprospiraceae bacterium
ACCGTGTTCCTCACCAGAATTTCTTTTTCTGACTCGTTCAGGGTGCTGGCTTCACCAAGCGTACCTCCAAGAATAATTCCATTTACACCCGCATCAAGTTGTTCCCGAAGATTTTTATTAAAAAGTGATATATCCAATTTATCACCAGCATCAAATTTTGTAGTAAGTGCGGGAAAAATGCCAGTCCATTTAATCATGTACAGGAAGTTATATTGATGAATATAATGCCAAAAGAAAAGAAGACCTATGATCTGACGTGTCCAAATAATTCGGTTTTATTTAGTTTCAAAATATGAAGTCTTTTGATTTACCGGATTTTAATAAGTATTACCGTTCCAGCACTACAAATTTTCGGACGATTCGTTGAAAGTTGTAATCTTCAACGGATATGTAATAAATACCGGATTTCAGGTGCTGAAAAGTATATGAATTGAGTCCGTTATTTAAAATGTATTCCTGACATATTTTACCTGTGATGTCCATAATATTTACTCTCACTTTTTCCCGGCCATCAATTGGATACCATTCAATGGTAAATGTTTCGTTGTTCATAGCCGGAATCGGATATATCCTCAGAATTTCGTCATTATTATTAATTCTTTCGACTCTAATAGGTGAATAATTAAAGCTATTGTCATAATCAACAATTTGCAGCCTGTAATAATTGAAACCGACATTTACATTTTCATGGACAAATGTGTACGTTCCTCCGGATGATCCGGCCCCCGGGAAAGACTTCAAAGCTGAATAATGAATTCCGTCCATACTGTATTCAATAATAAAATGGCTTGTATTTACTTCAGATGTAGTTTTCCACATTAACAATATTTCCTGGTTGTCAATATTCTCTGTCGTAAATAAAGTCAAAGTCACAGGAAGCGCTTTGGCAAATTCAGGTGCACCTGCATTGATCCAATCTCTGATTTTTGTGATCTCACTTTCGCTCATCCGGTTATTATCTACCAGCATCACTTCTCCGCATATATTGCCTGTTTGACCGGCTATTTTTTTGTATAAAAGACTTTCTGACGCACTGAATTCTTTAATTTCAGGATCACTACAATCACTTGAATTTGGCTTAATAAAAATAGAAGCGTATGTATCAAAAGACCAACTATTATGATCTGAATGACATCCCTGACATTTGTTTGATACCAGAATTTCCCTTACTTCCTCATACACCGGGATACAATACTCTGGTGCCCCAAATTCTATCCAGTTTTCAATGATCAAAAGATCGGCATCATTAATTTTATTTTGTCCGAGAGGCATGGCGTTTCCGCATAGAGTCGGGCCGCCATTTAACTTGTCAATCAACAAACTCTCATTGGGTTTCCCGCGATTAATGACAGGTGTATTGCATTCGGTTTCAATAAAAACACTTGAATAACTCTGATAAGACCAGTTACTTTGTTGGCTGCCTTTGAAGTGACAGGAGTTGCACTGGTTTTTATCCAATATCAATGTAACATCCTGAAAATCGTAGTGTTTTTTACCATTAATATCACATGACTGTCCTTTAGCATTATAAAAAATACCAACAATAAAGGCACACGCTATGGTTAATCTGTACATTAGGTTTTTGGATAACAAACTAAATTACACCAAAAATAAATAAAATAATTCAAATCAACAGTAAAACTTCAAAAAGTTGAGATAATTGTTAGAATTTATACGCTTGATCTACCCTTTCTCCCCTCGATAAAAAGGATAGAATAAGTTTGTTACATTTTTTTATAAAACAATTATTTATTCTTAAGAATATCTCTTATTTGTGTGAGCAATTCTTCCTGTGTTGGTCCGACAGGAATTATTATAACCTCATCTGGTGGATTTAATCTTTTATAAAAATGCATCACATAATACAAAATGATAGCCAGAATGAGGAAACTAATCACTGTATTTAACCACTTTCCGTATTTTACCGCTACTTCCGGCATATCGCCTTCCGCAGCCTTAAGTACCCATTTTAAGTCCCCAAAATCTATTCCTCCTATAAGTAAACCTAAAGGCGGCATGATGATGTCTTCTGTAAATGAAGCCACAATGTTTCCAAAACTACCAGCTATAATAACTGCAATAGCCAACTCCAGAATATTGCCTTTGAAAAGAAAATTTTTAAGTTCCCTGAACATCTTTAATTATTTTTAATTTTTATTTAGTAAAACGATCCACCTTAAGACGAAAGTAAGAAGTCATGAATAATAAATTTAAAATTTCAATTTCAATTATTGTTATAAATATTAATCAGCTTATATCCACTTTGTCAGTGCAATTGACTTAAAAGTTTCCATTTGAAATAATAACCCTTCAGTTTCCTCATCCACCAAAAGCATATTCCGATTCTCTTTCTTAAGAAATCCATTGTTAACCAAATTGGAAATAAAAGAAATGAGATCATTATAAAATCCATCCATATTGTATATACCTATCGGTTTTTGGTGCAACCCCAGTTGACCCCATGTCAACATTTCGAATAGTTCGTCCAATGTACCGAATCCTCCCGGCAAAACAATAACGCCATCTGATAATTCATTCATAGCTGATTTCCGTTCATGCATGGATTGTACTATTTTCAGTTCTGACAGTCCTTTATGTGCTACCTCCTTTATAAGAAGGAACTCCGGAATGACACCAATCACTTGTCCACCCTTACTGATAGCTCCATCAGCGACGGCACCCATCAGTCCCACTCTGGCACCTCCGTATACAAGACTAATGCCTTTTTCTGCTAATAAAATACCTAGCTCATAAGACTTCTTATAATATACCGGACTGTTTCCCGCTGATGAACCACAAAAGATGACAATGGATTTTAACACAATCGTTGGTAATTACTAAAGGTTACTGCAGAAATGAAATCAGTACGCCTGCCGCCACCGCACTTCCAATGACACCTGAAATATTACTAGACATTGCGTATTGCAGAATATGATTGGATGGGTCATATTTGAGGGCCATTTCGTTTGCCACTCTGGAAGACATAGGAACTGCACTCAGTCCGGTAGCTCCAATGAGTGGATTAATCTTTTTGATAGAAAATAAATTGAATATTTTCACGGCATAAATTCCACCTGCTACGGAGAGGCAAAATGCTAAAAAGCCACCAACAATAATCATCAGGGTCTGTGGCTGCAAAAATGTACTTGATGTCATCGTCGCCCCTACGGTTAGTCCTAGAAATATGGTAGCAGTATTTAATATCGTTTCAGATGCAGCGGAGATTAGCCTGCTGGTATCAGTACCTATCTCTTTGACAAGATTACCAAAAAGCAGAAAACCAACTAATGGAACTGAGGAAGGAACCAGAATGGAAACTATCACACAAAGCACAATAGGAAATATTATTTTCAACCACTTCATATTTTTGATTTGAAGAGTTGACGGATACAACTTTTCCTGTTGTTTCATATTGATCAAAAATTCCTTTTTTGTCATAGTCAGATTAGCAACTAAAGGAATAATGACCGGAACAAGTGCCATGTAGGAATAAGCGGCAATGGCAATAGGTCCAAGTAAATGCGGAGCCAAAATAATGGTAGTGTATATTGCAGTAGGACCATCCGCTCCGCCAATAATACCTAATGCAGCAGCTTCTTTTAATGTAAATCCAAGCGCGACTGCGGCTATTAATACCGTAAATATTCCGATTTGTGCTGCAGCTCCGAAATAGGCCAGCCGCAAATTTCTAAGCATGGGTCCAAAATCTGTCAGTGCTCCAATCCCCATAAATATCAAAGGAGGCAACAAGCCAGTCTTAATAAGGAGATAATAAAGCATATTCATGATACCATATTCAGATGCTATCTGGAGGATAGTCATTTGCATGATATTATTAGTCTCATCAGAAGGAATGATGCCCATATTTCCACCCGGAAAATTAGCAAGGAGTACTCCAAATGCGATCGGCACAAGTAACAGTGGTTCAAATTTTTTGCCAATTCCAAGGTATAATAAAAACAATGCCAATGCAATCATCAGAAGACAAAATGGATCTTCAGCAATAGCATTAAAGGCGGTCATTTCATAAATACTGTTCAGGGTTTCCATACTAAACGAGTTTTATTAGTTTATCATCTTCTGCTACATCAGCCCCTTTCGAAACCAGAATTTCAGCTACAGTACCTGATGTATCAGAAGCAATAGCATTTATCACTTTCATAGCTTCCACATACGCAACAGTGTCCCCTTTTTTTATACTGTCTCCGACTTTAATACCCGTTTCTCCAGCATCTTTGGTCAGAAAGAATTTTCCTTCTAAGGGAGATGTTATATATTTAGCTTCACCATTTGAAGATTGTGTCAATTCATTCACCGGCACAGTTCCGGAAATGCCTGAAGTTGTCTGATCTGGATAGGAAACTTTAACCTGATATTTTATCCCACTTACAGTAACGGTGATTTCTGATGGAAGTGATGAAGGAACGGAAGACTCTTCCTTTGGTTTGGGGTTTTTCTTTTTTGCCAGATCTTCCGTAAATTTAAGTTTAGCCTCCCCTGACTTATACGCTTCATATTGTGTAGGGTGCATGGCATATTCAAATAGTTCCTCGTCATCATCACCATATTCCCATCCTTTTTCCTTCATTTTTTGTCTATAAATGTCCAGTTGATCCGGATATAAGTCCTGTGGATCTCCGGTAAAAAAAGTTCTTCCCTGCTGACCTGCCAGTTGTTTCAATTCATCTGCTACTTCACCCAACAGCTGGCCCTGTTGACCAAGAATCATATTCCAGGTATTTTCATCAAGCATGGACCATCTCTCTTTGCCTTTTTCCATTTGAATGACATTCATGAGTGCAATGTTCTTAACGTACTGACTGAAAGGTGTCACTAAAGGCGGATATCCCAAACGTGGCAATACATACTGCACTTCATCAAATAACTTTACCAGTAAATCATCCTGAGTTATGACAGCTTTATTATTTTTTTCAAACCATTTATTCAGATTTAACAGACTTTGTTCAAGATCAGACATTAGACTCCCCATCATACCACCCGGCAATCCAGGCCCTATGAGCAAGGAGTTCATCTCCCGATTTTTTGAACTGATAAAGTATCCCAGAAAGTCATCTATGAACTCCTGTGAAAGTGTACGTACTTCCATATAGGCTTTCATATTGATATCGGGGACAGAAAAGCCTGCATCTTTCAGCATGGCATGTATGGTTAACAGATCAGCATGACCAGTGCCCCAGGACAACGGTTCCATACCTACATCAATGATGTCTACACCATTTCTGGCCGCTTCCAAAGATGAAGCCACTGAAAAACCAGGGGTACTGTGCCCATGATATTGAATGATGATATCCGGATGCCTGTCTCTGATGCCCTTTACTATTTTTCCCACGGAAACCGGCCGAGCGATACCTGCCATATCCTTCAGACATATCTCTTCTGCACCCAGGGCAATAAATTGGTCAGCCAGATCAATAAAATATTCTACAGTATTTAAAGGTGATACAGTCATACTGAGCGCACCCTGAGCGATCATACCTCCCTCTCTGGCGAATTTGAAAGATAAAGCAAGATTTCCGGGATTATTTAATCCGTCAAACGATCTGGAGATATCTGTTCCCTGTGTTTTTTTTAACTTAAACATCAACTTCCGGACATCTTTTGATACCGGACTCATCCGGAGACCATTAAGTCCACGCTCCAGCATTTGGGTTTGTATACCGGCTTCATTGAAAGGTTTTGTCCATTGCCGAACAGATACATTAGGGTTCTCACCGTACAATAAATTAATCTGTTCAAAGCCTCCCCCATTAGTCTCCACCCGACTAAAACATCCCATGTTGATAATTGGCTCTGCTACACGGATCAATTGATCTACTCTTGGCATATATTTTCCGGCTGACTGCCACATATCCCTGTACATCAATGCCAGTTTAATTTCTTTTTTCACTACTATATATTATGTGGATTCATCAGTTTGGATTATAAATGTTCAATATTATCTACTTTTCCCTTTCCCTTTGTGATTACATCAACAGAGGCATGGATGGCTGCGATAATATCAGGTTGAATGGAATCGGTTTCAAACTTTGCAAACGGGACTTCCTGAGAATTTAATTCAACTTTATTGACTAACCGGATCAGTACATTTGTGCCACTCACCACGATGAATAAAATAAAAAAAACAGTAATCATTCCGATAAACATCAGTAAAGTGGCATTACTCAGGGTACTCTCCATAATGTGTTAAGTTGACATAAAGGTCACGAAATTAAGATTAATTTTGAATTCTATTTACATTTGTGATGTTTAATTTTTTGAGCATGTTTAAAATTTCATGTTTGTACGAAAGCAAGTAAATTTAGCCATACTCTTTAGATTAATTATATTGTTTAATAGAAAATTAAGTATATCAGGATGTTATGCAGATAAAAATTTTTAAATTTGGTGGGGCTTCAGTCAAGGATGCTGATGGTTATAAAAATGTAGGAAATATCCTAACAAAATATCAGGAAGATAAAATCGTCATAGTAGTCTCCGCCATGGGCAAAACCACCAATGCCCTCGAAGATGTCGTTAAAAGTCATTATGCACAGGATGGCAATACTGAACATCTTTTAGATCAGATTAAAAAAAGTCATCTGGCATTAATTCAACAGCTTTTTCCATTGTCTCAGTCTGTTCTGGATGAGATCAATGATACGTTTGTAGAAATCGAATGGGTGACAGAAGAAAAACCTCATGAAGACTATGATTACACCTATGATCAGATTGTATCGATCGGGGAGTTGCTTTCTTCTAAAATTCTCGCTCATTATCTTCAGCACATCCATATAAAAAATCAGTGGCTCGATATCAGGGATATCATCATCACTGATAATACATTCAGGGATGCCCGATTGAATTGGGAAACAACCCAACAAAATGTACGAAACAAAATAAGTCCGCTATTTGAAAAGTCAAATTTCATTGTAACACAGGGTTTTATCGGATCTACCAGTGAAAACATTACCACCACATTAGGAAGAGAAGGATCCGATTATACCGCAGCCATATTGTCGTATTGTCTTGACGCCCAAAGTATGCATATATGGAAAGATGTACCCGGCGTTTTGACGGGTGATCCGGGAATATTTGATGAAGTCATCAAAATGCCCAGAATCTCTTATAACGAAGCCATTGAAATGACTTATTATGGTGCCAAAGTGATCCACCCAAAAACCATAAAACCACTGCAAAACAAACAGATACCCCTTTATGTGCGTCCATTTAAGGATCCAAACAGTGAGGGAACGATCATCAGTGATGAAAAAGAAATGACTTATCCGCCGGTGATCGTAATTGAACATGATCAGACCTTACTGCATATTTCTACCAATGATTTTTCGTTCGTGGCAGAACATCATCTCAGTATGATATTTGCACTATTGGCCAAATACAGGCTCAAGGTCAATATGATGCGCAATACTGCCATTAGTTTTTCAGTCTGTATCAATTATATTCCGGAAAGGATCAAAAAATTTGCAGAGGAACTGGGTACAGAATTTAAAATGATTCAGGATAATGATCTGGAATTAGTCACTATCAGACATTATAATGAAGACATACTGAAGGACATGCAGAAAAACAAACTCATACTTTTCGAAGAAAAGCTTCAGGATACGGTGCAAATGGTGGTGAGAAATTTGCCAAAAATGAAACGTAAGGAAGTATAAACTTATAAATAACAACTTTTGACACAATTGCGACGAAACCATGTCCGTCATGGTAAGGGATGGCAAACTTCTTTCAGAATGATCATGGCACTATTTATCATCGGGGCTGTGATGATAGGTGCAGTGGTCTATTTTAAAAATATTATTGTTAAGGATCCGGTCGATAGCCTGAAGAACCATGCTGATGAACTGAGAACTTTTCTTCCGAATTCCACCGGACAGATCAAACATCTTACTTATTTTTCTTTATCCTGGTCAGAGATTCATAAAAAGCCGGAATGGGTCGCGTATATTCTGACACAAAATATGACTGAACCCAAGAATGTTCCCACAGAATATCCTTTTACTCCTGAATATGTGATGTCTGAACACTCCGTTTCTCTCGATGACTATGCCGAATCAGGATATTTATGCGGTCAACTCGTACCTGCTGGAGATATGACTTTTGATACGCTGGGATTGAAAGAGACTTTTCACATGGAGAACATATCGCCACAAGTCAAAGCATTCAGTGATGGCATATGGAAAGAACTCGAAGGACAAATAAGAGAATGGGTTAAGGAAGCAGAGACATTATATGTCATCACAGGTCCTGTTTTCGCAGATTCTTCTATCAAGATAGGCCGACAGAATCAAATAACGGTTCCTGCTGCTTTTTTTAAAGTGGTGTTACAATACAGCCAACACGAGAAAAAAGGCATTGGTTTTATCATCCCTAATAAGCAGTCGGAAGGGAGTCCTGCACATTATATAATCACCATAGACAGTGTAGAAACAGTGACGGGTTTTGATTTCTTTAATGATATGATTAATGATGAGGAGGAAGAGAGGATTGAATCGGGAGTGGATTCTTCTTGCTGGAGATTTATGGGGAGGAGGAGTTAGGAGAGTTGGTAATCCGATTTATTACAAAAATGGCATATTACCGTAAAAAAAAAGCGTGTCAACAATTTCATTTTATTGATGACACGCTTTAATAAGTTACTTAAGATAAAATTTTAAAAAGAATATCCTATACTGACATTGATCCCGGTATGTTTGATACTTCCTTCATCACCGGCATTAAGATTTGCCAGTCCTAAAATGTATCTTGCATCCACTGAAATATTTGAATTGATGTTAACTCCGGCACCTAATTGCACACCATAATCCGGGTTCTTTGGCCCATCTTCTCCATCGCCATATTCCGCCTCATCTTCTTCACAATCTCCGCCAATACAAGATTCAGATACCACTTTACCAATACCCATACCTACGTATGGTCCTGCCTGAACGAAGAAATTTGTTGCATCCATATCTCCGAAACCATATTTAAAAAAAACAGGAACCTGAAGATAATTGAAGCTAATAGTAGACTTAGCAGTTTCTCCTAAAAAATCAAATTCAGCTTTAGCGCCTTGCTGCATAAAATTCAATTCAGGTTGAATAGTGAGATTGTCACCTGCTTTTAATTTGTAAAACACACCCACTCCAAAGCCCAATTTGGTTCCATAAGAAAAATTTTCATCTTCCGGATCAATGCTCAGATTGGCAAGATTGACGCCTGCCCGAACACCAAGTTGTGCATTCAGAAGGAAAGAAAAGGAAATAAATAAAATCACAAAACAACTGTTGATTAAATGTTTCATAAAAGTTTGAGTTTAAGTTAAGATAGAGCATTATCAATGGATAATACATGACATAGCAAATATAAATAAATATTTACTTGTTAATATTACACTAAAATGAAAATAATTTAATGAAATAGTATTCAGTGGATTCTTATAGGTTCTCATTGTAACAACGCACAAAAAAACCGGCACAATATTTTATTGTCCGGTTTCTTATTGAAGTATTTTTAAAATTCCAATTTGTATCCTTCCCGTCTATTGTATAGGGGTCAGGCAAACAAAGCGACAATTTTTTATCCTGCGTTATATTTTTCGTCGTAGCTGTCGGCTTTTAATACAGGATGCCAAGCAAAGTTTTGCTTGGTTCATTCTCTTTCGAGTGATCTCT
>JACMLK010000104.1 GCA_014379665.1 Saprospiraceae bacterium
GATCATTGGAAAATGGATTTACCGCATGCGCCTTACCTTTTCTTTATGGGAGTGGGAGACTTTGCTGTTGTTAAAGATTCATATAAAGGCAAAGAAGTAAGCTATTATGTTGAAAAAGAATATGCACCTGTTGCACGTAAAATTTTTGGGAATACTCCGGAAATGATGGCTTTCTTTTCCAAAGCACTTGGCGTAGAATATCCCTGGGTGAAATACGCGCAAATCGTAGGAAGAGATTATGTGAGTGGTGCCATGGAAAATACTACTGCCACCCTGCACCAGGAAAGTGCACAGCAGGATGCCCGGGAACTGATTGATGGCAATAGTTGGGAAGGCACCATTGCACATGAATTGTTTCACCAATGGTTTGGTGATCTGGTTACTTCAGAAAGTTGGAGCAATCTGACGCTCAATGAATCATTTGCCAATTACAGCCAGGTGCTGTGGGATGAATATAAATATGGAAAGGATGCAGGTGATTCAGAGAACTATAGCGACATGCAGGGATATATTCAAAGTCAGAGTGAGAAAAAAGATCTGGTGCGTTTTTTCTATGAAGACAAAGAAGCTGTATTTGATGCGGTGAGTTACAATAAAGGTGGGAGGATCCTGCACATGTTGCGCAACCATGTAGGAGACAGTGCTTTTTTCAAAGCCCTCAACCTCTACCTGACAACCAATCAATTCAAATCTGCTGAGGCGCATCAACTAAGACTTTCATTTGAAGAAATAACCGGCAAGGACATGAACTGGTTCTGGAATCAATGGTATTTCGGAGCCGGTCACCCGAAACTTACCATCGATTATGTATATGATGATGCAGCAGGTAAGGCCATGGTGATTGTTAAACAAACACAGGCTGGTGAAAAACTATTTCGTTTGCCTGTTGCCATAGATATTTATGAAGGTGGGAAAAAAATACGGCAACAGGTATGGCTGCAAAAGAGAATCGATACGTTTACCATTTCTTATAAATCGCGTCCCGATCTGATCAATGTAGATGGCGACAAAATCCTGCTTGCTGAAAAAAAGGATAATAAAACATTGCAGAATTATGTTTTTCAATATAAAACTGCAGGCACATATCTCGACAGGCGTGAAGCAATTGATTTTGCAGGAAGAAACCTGAGCGAAACTGCTGCCGTTGAATTATTAAAAATAGCTGCAAAAGATAAATACCAGGGGCTCCGGAATTTCACGCTGAGCAAGCTTGATATGAAGAGAGATAACATTAAGACTCAAATGGAACCTATTCTTGCCGACATGGCTAAGAATGATCCCAAATCAACAGTGAGAGCAACTGCACTTACTCTTTTATCAAACTATAATAAACCCGAATACAAACAGTTATTCCTGCAAAGTGTGAATGATTCCTCCTATACTGTTTCTGCCAGTGCATTGGAAGGACTGGTAAAGTATGACAGCGTGGCGGCAGTTACTACAGCGAAAAAGCTGTCAGCTCAACCCGCAAAAGGAAAACTGGTTGAATCCATTACAAAAGTGTTGATCCGTTCCGGAGATGAGAGTTCCTTTAACATCATTGCAGATGCTTTTGAAAAAATGCCTTTGTCACAGGCTAAATTCAATATGCTGGTTCCATTTAGTGATCTGCTGGCAAAAATTAATAATACCGATGATGTCAAACGGGGTGTTGACCTGATCATCAAATTCAGGAATGGAATTCCCGAACAATATGGTCTCACACCGGTGATCAATAACTTCCTGAAAGGTATTGTTACAAAAAAAGAAGCAGCCAAATCGCTGGCTGCTGACAAAAGTCCGTTACAAATTCAGATCGATTATATCAATTCCAAAATCGGAGAAGAGAAGAAAGGATTTTAAAGTTTCACGCTAAGCTGCAAAGGAAGCAAAGGCGCAAAGAGAAGTTCTCTTTGCGCCTTTTGTATTTCCTTTGCGTATTTGCGTGAAACCTTACTTACCAGCTTCCACCAGATCCACCACCTCCAAAACCTCCACCACCAAATCCACCGAAACCTCCGCCCCCACCGCTGAATCCACCACCACCGCCAC
>JACMLK010000007.1 GCA_014379665.1 Saprospiraceae bacterium
TGACCATCCACAATATCTCCATAAATGCCCGACATATTTCCATCATCCCAGACTCTCATCCACACTTTTACAATACCAAAAGGAATTGGTCCTTCTCTGTTTGTAATGTCTGCACAACAGAACTTAACATATGCTCCGTTATCCGGGTCATAATCGGGACTCAGAGGATTTGTAGATCCATCATTAGGGTGTCCGTCTGCATTGTAGGTTAGATTTCCGGTGTATCCGCAACCATCTTCGTCTCTGGTTGGGTCATCTTCTCTTCTTAATTCAAGATGCACTGGTGTACAACTGTCATAAGATCCGTTATCTACGGAGTTGGTGAATAATTTTGCAATTCCATCACCTTCACCACCTGTGGTTAATGAAACAATGATATGCAGCTTCGCAACTGCAATAGGAGCTGTTTTATCCAATACGGTCACAATGATATCATCAGTGCCGATATTGCCACAACAATCCCTTGCAATATATGTGAAAGTGTGTACACCCTTAGGTGCTCCAATCACTAAGTATCTGCCGGTTGGAATATCAAAGACTACCCCAACTCCCAATGGTGCCTGAACTGTGTAGGTTACCACTGAAGAGCAGTTATCGTGTAGTATTTCAGGAGCAGGTAATAAGAAGTTTGAAGCACAAGTCCATGGGTCTACGCTTACGGTAACATCATTTGCTACTACAGTAGGTGCTTCATCATCAGTAGCCTTGATCACCTGTGTAATAGTTCTGGTTGTTCCGGTACACCAATCAAGTACAGTCCATAATCTTATCACCTTTTTGCTGTTGGTACATGAAGGACCACAAACTTCCAGTTCAGTATCTGATTTTGCTGCTAAAAGATTGCAGACATGACCAGTGATGGCAACCCCATTGATGGTTGGCCATGCATATTTAGTGGCTTCCGCGATGGCATCCTTATTGGCTGCAGCTTCTGCAGCAGCAACACTGGAGTAAGTACCCGGAATAAGTAAAATATATGCAGCTCTGTATTCCGCATACAATTTAGCTTTAAAAAATGCAAATATTCCCGCCATTGAAATATCTGATCCGCATGTAAGCTGGATGTTATTGTATGGGGGCAACACTAATGAAATATCTACCGGATTAAATCTGTATTCAGATACACACGGTATTGATTTGTTGCCAAAAGCATCCGTAAATAACCAGGTTCTTCTGATTATCTTTGCTCCACAAACGATCGTAGGAATTACTTCGTCTGTGTAATGGGTAGTGTAAGATGTACAATTTTCGTCCACAACCGGTGTGGGATAAATTAAAGTGTTTGCAAGAAATGCAGTCTCGTCTGTACATAAAAGTGCACAGGCAGGGTCTGTATTACCCACAGGACAAGGGCATGTCACTTGTGGGGGCAGCTTGTCTTGCACTAAAATCTGTCCCCAACAGGAATTTCCGGTTGGATTCGTAATAGTGACCGTATACAGGCCGGGGGTAATAACTACAATCGGATTTGCAAATGTACCAATCTGACCAGCAAATCCGCTAACTCTCACGGTGTGAGTAAAGTTAGCAGTGAGAGGCTCTCCTTCCAAAATCATCGCGGGTAGGATTGCTGCTTCGCAATCACCATCTAAAGATACCTGAACCAAATCATTACAGGCTATCTGATTTTGACCCCGAACGTTAAAGGAAAAGAAAACTAACAGGAGACTCAACAGTGCTAAATGCAATACCGGAATCCCCTTACTTTGGGTAAGTAAATCTTGTTTTACCATGGGTAAAAAGTTTTGGTTATTAAAAAAATGAGTTCGAGCCCGCGTCTTTCGGGCTTAGGTCAGATTTAAATAAGATTTACTTTATTAAGTGGGAATGATGCAAAGGTATGATGGGGTGTAGTGAAGTAGCTAATTAATTATGTGGTAATTTTGGTATTTTTTTTTAAAATATATAAGTAAATATTAATGTAAATCAACATTTTGCAACTTTAAAAATATATAACTTATTGGCTATAAGGTCATTAATTTTAAGCATCAAATTCCGTGGGACAGAACTGGAAAAATAAACTGAAGAAACTAATAATACAAACATAACCCATGTAGCCAGGTAGTAAATTCAAATTTCGTGCCAAAGAATGCGGAATGCGGTGCGGAATGTGGAATGTGGAATGCGGAAAGTGGGGTGCTCCCGGTCGGATGACTCCAAGGCATCCCACCGGTATTCAAGGGACTCCCTTCAGGAAACATGCCGATGAGGTTTCACCAATATATGAAGGAAATCATCCCTAAGCATAGCGGTGGGATGGCAGTGAGCCATCCGACCGCAGGGCAATTTTCCGGTCGGACGGCTTGCCGCCGTCCGACCGCACACCATTAATCAAATTTTATCTTTTTAACTTCGCTCATTAAAGTATTTTTGAAAGCACCGGAAAGATCTTCTGCCATTTGTCCGTCAGATGGAAACAATTCACAAAAGCCATCCAGTTTCTTTTTGCTGGTTTCTGTAAGTGCCCGTTCATCTCCAATAAATCTGCAGGCGTAACCATTAAAATCATGGTAGATATTTATAGGAACAGATTTGATATATTCTTTATTTTTTTGATCATACACCTTCATTTTGCCGTGCATTTCTGCTTTCTTTTCTCTGAATATTTCTGAAACTTCTACCTTTACTTTCTCCCAAACTTCTTTTTCAACTATTACATCTACACTATCTCTCTTTTCTTTTACTTTTTCTTTTCTGATCAGAATTTCCTTTTCTTCAAAATAATTATTAACACGTTCCCTTTCCGGACTGAAATTAATGTTATCCAGTTCAATAATGACTTCAAAGTCAACTTTAACATCTTCATCATCTCCTCTAATGGAATATTGATGCCACATATCATTGAGTCTGGAAACGGGTAGATCCCAAATATCCTTTTCAATATTGGTACCGTTGAAATCGTGCAAATCATTTAATACATTAAATACAATAAGGGTTTGTCCAAGCTGAATTGCTTTGTCTTTTAATCGTTCTGTATCTTTATAATCTTTTCTAAGTCTTTCAATTTTTGTCAATTCATGATATGCATCTTTTGCATATTGTTTTTCACCAGTCTTTTGAGATCTTAAAATCAGGTTATTCCCATTATTATAGAAAAACAAACAGGTATTCTCTTCTGAATTTATGATGTCATTTCGATAATTTAGGATTTCAAAATCAGCCACATACCCATCTTCACTAACTAAGGGTAACAACGGTTCGAGTCGTTCCTGTCTTGATTCCATATTTCTGTAAAGCTCAAGTACCCTGCTCCAGTTTTCAGGTTTTGAAGTAGGAGTTAGTTTTTCAATTTCTCTTGTGGTCTCATTGTTTAATTTTAAAAATGCTTTTTCCAGGGCCTTGACGTATTCGGTCTTCTTTTTCTTTTCACCCTGAAGTTTTGAAATTGAATATGAAAAAGCCTTATCATATTCTCCTTTTTCAACCATTTTTTCAACTGATTTGCAGGATAAAATTGTCAAAATCATTACAAAGAAGTAAAATATTGTTTTCATATCACTGGTTTTTTATGTTTTGAAATATGTAACCGTTATTTCAAAAACTATATTATCAGAATAAAAGTAACACAAAAAGATAAGATTTATAAAATATTTAACTTCTAAAAAAATGGTTAACTATTTTAACTTTTTATATTAAATTACAATTTACTACAATAAATAAAATTAACTTAGAGTTAAAATTTAAAAATACATATTTATGTCCAGATATATGTGTATGGACACGCTGCAGTTTTTGATGTTTGATGTCCATAAAATACAGGATCTCCTAAAATATACCCGATTTTCAGGTTATGACGTGGATGCGATGAAAATAGTATTGGATTCGGCTAAATCATGGGCTGATAAGGATTTTTATCCATATTACAAGGAGATGGATGAAAAACCTGCATACTATCAAAATGGAAAAGTACACTCTCATCCTATTCTTAAAACAATCTTTGCTCATGCCGGTGAAAACGGATGGTTAGGTCCCTATTTTGACTTCGAAAGCGGTGGTACTCAAATGCCACATAGTCTTGCCAATGGTGCAAATCATATATTAGAATCTGCAAATAATCACATCCCCGGATATTTGGGACTTACATCGGGTGCCGCACATTTGATCGCGACTTTTGGTACAGACGAATTAAAGCAAAAATTCATTCCCAACATGATCTCCGGAAAATGGGGCGGTACAATGGCCCTTACCGAACCGCAATGTGGTAGTTCTTTGTCAGATATTGAAACTTCAGCCCACCATATTGAGGCCGGAGTTTATAAAATTAAAGGTCAGAAAATATTTATTTCCGGTGGAGATCACGAAGGTGTTGACAATTTTGTCCATCTAACTCTGGCAAGAATTGAAGGTGCACCTGCCGGTACAAAAGGAATATCTCTTTTTGTAGTTCCCAAATTTCTTCCCATTGAGAATGACAAAACGGTATACAATGATGTATGTGCTGTGGCAGATTTCCAAAAAATGGGACAACGTGGCTATAGTACCGTACATTTGGTATATGGAGAACAGGATAATTGCAGAGGGTATCTTTTAGGAGAAGCAAATAAAGGTCTGGAGTACATGTTTCAGATGATGAATGGTGCCAGAATAGATGTAGGCATGACTGCTGCATCAACTGCTACGGCGGCCTACTACGCTTCGTTGCAATATGCTAATGAAAGACCGCAAGGCCGAAAGATTCTTAATACCGGCAAAAAAGACATCAACACAGGACAGACCCTGATTATCAATCATCCCGATGTCCGTCGCATGCTTATGTTACAAAAGGTGATTAATGAAGGGGCTTTGAGTCTACTGTTTGAATGTTCCAAACTCATCGATACGTCACACTGTGACACCGGAGAAGCTGCAGAAAACAGTCATTTGTTGCTGGAGTTATTAACTCCTGTAGCCAAAACCTATCCATCAGAAATGGGAAGGATAGCCATTAACAACGGGCTTCAGATATTAGGAGGGTATGGATATTGTATGGATTTCCCATTGCAACAATATCTGAGAGATATAAGAATAATGTCCATCTATGAAGGCACCACAGGTATCCAGGCACTCGATCTTTTGGCCAGGAAAATTCCCATGCATCATGGAAAAGCATTACATATACTGATAGAAAAAATGATGGAGACCATTTCTGAAGCAAGATTGGATCCTGAATTATCCGGTTATGGAGATGCTTTGGCTCTAAAAGTGGAAGAAATCAATAAAGCAATCCAATATCTTTTAACTTTTTCGGAAAAAGGTGACTATGAAAACTATCTGGCGGACGCCACCATATTTATGGAAATGATATCGAATATCATTATTGGTCATCAATGGTTAAAAATTTCGGTCACGTCCCGGAAAATGTTACATGATAAGGTGACTACTTTTGAACCCATATTTTATGAGAGTAAAATACATGCCATGAAGTTTTATTTTAAATATGAAATGCCCAAAACAAAAGCATGTCTTGAAACAATCCTTCATGCAGATAAGTTAACTATTGCAGATCAGGAAAAAGAATTAATTTTTTAAACTAAAAGTAAATAATCTAAAAATGAATATTGAATCCATATTGACAGCCATCAAAACACAGGCAGCAAATGTTGCGCCTTTCGGAGCTAAATTAAAATTTGTAATCAGCGATCAGATTATCCTGATAGATGGATCTGGAGATCAAAATATTGTTTCACAAAATGATGAAGAAGCTGCATGTACCATCAGCACGGATGCAGACACATTTATGCAACTAAAAAATGGAGAATTAAATCCAATGATGGCTGTGATGTCAGGAAAAATTAAAATTAAAGGTGATATGGGTCTGGCTATGAAACTGCAGTCTCTGGTGCAATAAGTGTCTGATTAATCATTTGTTCACTTTGACTAACATGTGTGAATTTTAATAGAAATAAGTCCGGATGTAGTCATTGATTGCAAACCGGTTCATCCAGATTAATATAATCAATCCCGCCAGTACAAACCATAATACAATTTTGAATTTCTTATAGAAAGCCCTGATAATATCTTTTCTGGTGTAATATTTTTTGCGTTGTCGATAGGCCATTTAAAAAGGAAGATCGTTAAAATCCTCCGGTAATCCTCCTTCGCCAAAAGAATTTCCCTCTTCAAATATAGGTGGAGAAGGAGGTGTAGGTCCCTGAAAACCTTGATTGTTTTGCATTGATTTTTCTACTTTCCAGGCATTAAGGTTTGTGAAATATTTACCTTGCCATTCGCGACCTCTCAGGTCAAACGACACTTTTATTTTTTCACCTTCCTGACAGACATCTATTATACCACATTTTTCCTGTGTCAATTGAAA
>JACMLK010000008.1 GCA_014379665.1 Saprospiraceae bacterium
TTCGTTTGCAGGAAATCATTGAAACCTATCTCCCAAAGCAATTGGCTATCGAAGCCCCTTTCTATGGAAAAAATGTGCAGTCCATGCTTAAACTAGGCCGGGCACAGGGTGTGGCCATGGCTGCGGCTATGACCATGGGTCTGGATATAATGGAATATGCACCAAAAAAAATCAAACAGTCCATCACAGGTAATGGCAATGCATCTAAGGAACAGGTAGCAGCTATGCTCGAAAGTATACTTAAAATAAAAATCACCTCTAAATATCTTGATGCCACCGACGCATTGGGAGCAGCAGTGTGCCACTTCAATCAATCCGGTGGAATCACAGGAGGTCAGAAAAAACATTCCGGTTGGGCCTCTTATGTGAAGGATAATCCAGGGAAGGTAAGTTAAAGATGTCAACTATCTGATGATTCCATGAGAACCGCAATTATCTTTAAATCTCAACAATTCGAATAAGCTGTAAATGCATCCACAAAATAGAAAACATCACATTGCCCTTTTGACAAATCAGCTGTGTAAATATGATCTAAGTCATATTTCTTTATAACCGATATCAACTGCTCAGAAGATGATCAGGTTTAATTTTGCTTCTTTGAACCATTAGATATATGTTTAAACTCAGAGTACCTGAAAATATAGCATCAATAAAATGTGCACATTGCGGGGATGATTGCCCTGCAGATCATCCTGTATCTGATGAAAAAGTCTTTTGTTGTAATGGTTGTCAGGTTATTTATACTTTGTTGAAGGATAATGGATTAGGAGATTACTATAATTTTACAGAAAAACCGGGTATCAGCAGGAGATCATTAGCCGGTAAAAATTATATGTTTCTGGAGGATGAAGATGTTATCAATAATTTATTGGAATTCAGGGAAGAAAAAAGGTGTAAAATAAGTTTTTCACTCCCTCAGATTCACTGTGCTTCGTGTATATGGTTATTAGAGAATATTGGTAAGTTGAATTCGGGTATTATTGGGTCAAGGGTAAATTTTCTGAGTAAGAAGGCTACCGTTAGTTATGAACCTTCCAAAATCACCCTAAGGCAGGTAGTGGAGCAATTGGATGCTATTGGTTATCCTCCGGAGTTAAATCTTCAGAAACTTACAGATTCACAATCAGTGTCCATAGACAGAGCATTATATTACAAATTGGGTTTGGCGGGATTCTCCTTTGGAAACATCATGTTATTAAGTTTTCCGGAGTACCTTGGATTGGAACAGGCATCAGACCATTATTATTTGGGATTTATCAGTATCATTCTGGTGATACCTGTTTTATTCTACAGTGGATTTGATTATTTGCGGTCCGCATACTGGACATTGAAAATGCGACAGATTAGTATTGACATTCCGATTGCTATTGGGATGATCACTTTATTTTTAAGGAGTGTTTATGAAATTATTTCAAAAACCGGTGAGGGATATCTTGATAGTCTGGCTGGTTTTATCTTCTTTTTATTGATCGGCAAATGGTTTCAGCAATACACTTTTTATTCTATATCATTTGATAGAAATTACAAGTCCTATTTTCCAATATCAGCATTGATCAGATCAGGTGAATCTTGGGAATCCAGGAGTTTGGATAAATTGAGTCCGGGGGACATAATTTTGGTTAAAAATGAAGAAATTATACCGGGTGATGCGATCCTTCTTGAAGGAAAAGCAACTGTAGACTATAGTTTTGTGACGGGAGAGTCAGCCTTGTTAAAAAAATCAGAAGGAGAAAAATTGTTCGCAGGAGGTAAAAACATAGGCGCCAATATTCAGTTACAACTTATCAGAAAAGTGGATCAATCTTATCTTACCAAACTTTGGGACGAAGATGCTTTCAGCATAGATAAAGAAGCTAAAACCCAGACTCTGGTTGCTAAAACGGGAAAGTATTTCACGATTACTATCATGCTGGTTGCTGCCATAACTTTGACTTATTGGCTTTATATCGATAAAACCATAGCATTTAATGCCTTTACTGCCGTGCTGATTGTGGCCTGTCCTTGCGCTTTAGCTTTAGCGATACCTTTTAGTTATGGTAATATCCTCAGGATATTGGGGAAGAAATCCTTTTATTTGAAGAATGTACAGGTGATCGACAGGATTCAACAGGTGGAAGAAATAATATTTGATAAAACAGGAACTATCACCGATCATAAAAACATTATGGCTACTTCAGATAAAGATACAATTTCAGCCAAACAAAATTATCTGATAAAAAGTACTGTTTTTCAATCCAATCATCCACTAAGTAAAGCTATTTTTCAAAGTCTGGATGGAGATTTTGAAATGGAGCCAATGTTTTTTAATGAATCACCTGGTATGGGTATTGAAGCACAATTCGGTGAATACAATATAAAAGTTGGTTCGCAGGTATTTATATACGGACCAAATGGATCTCAGGATGACACAGGAGTTTTTATAGAGATAAACGGGGTCGTGGTAGCTCATTTTCACATGATCCATATGTTTCGGCCGGGTGTTGAAAGGCTTATTTCAACACTTGGTCGATCCTATAAAGTCAGTATACTTTCAGGAGATAATGATAAGGAGAAAGCTCGGCTGAAGTGCTTTTTTCCTAAAAATGCGGCTATGATATTTAATCAATCACCACACGATAAACTAAATTATATCAAAGCCAGACAGTATGCGGGTCACAAAGTGATGATGATTGGTGATGGTCTCAATGATGCCGGTGCCCTAAAACAAAGTGATGTGGGCATTGTGATTTCTGAAGATTCCAATAATTTTACACCAGCCTGTGATGCTATATTGGGAGCGGATGCTTTTGATCATTTACTGAATTATATCACATTTATAAGACAGTCAAGATGGATCATCATCGGAGCATTTGTCCTTGCTTTATTATACAATATAGTGGGATTGTATTTTGCAGTACGGGGTGAGCTTTCTCCTGTGATAGCGGCTATATTGATGCCCTTGAGTTCAATTACTGTGATGTTATATGGGTTATTGACGAGCAATCTGGTTTTTAAGAAATATCAATGATCACAATATGGAAGACTTGATCTAATTTTAGCCATTGTAGCCCTATAAAAACATGATTAGATATATTTCTCCAATTATCCTACTTCCGTAATTTTGCCTCCTTCACACTTATACACTCTGGCAGGAAACTTCTGAATCAACCTGTAATCGTGAGTTGCAATGATGATGGAAGTACCAAATTCCCTGGCAAGACGGTTGAGTAAATATAAGATTTCGTCACTGGTGTCCGGGTCGAGGTTTCCTGTAGGTTCATCGGCTATAATGATTGGAGGATTGTTGAGTAGCGCCCGGGCAATGACTACCCGCTGTTGCTCACCTCCGGATAAAGATGTCACCGGTTTTTTCTCATAACCTGTCAGACCAACCATTTCGAGTACCTGGAGCACTCTGGCAGTCATTTGGGATCTGTCTTTCCAGCCGGTAGCTTCAAGAATGTACATGAGGTTGTGACCAACAGACCAGTCTTCAAAAAGTATAAAATCCTGAAATACCATACCCAGTTTTCTTCTGAGCATAGGTATGTTTTTACTTTCCATGTCATTGAGCACAAACCCAACCGCTACGGCTTTTCCTGTGTGTATCGGTATGCTTCCGTAAATTGCCTTTAGTAAACTGGTTTTACCACTTCCCGATTTGCCGATAATGTAGCAGGATTCGGCCGGAGCCAACCTGAAATCTACTTTCTGAAGTACCAGATTGTCCTCCTGATAAATATCTACATCATCAAACTCAATAACATTTGGTTTATCCAATTTTGAAAATTTTGTGACAAAGGTAGTTAGAGTAAATTGTAAATCATGCCTTCACCATGAAAATGATTTAGAGTATGATTATAATCTCATCATTTGTCTACAAACTGCAACTCTTTATCCATGTACTTAAAAAAGGAAGGCATCCTGTTCGATGCCTTCCTTCATGAAAACTGCTTGAATGCGATTACTTTTCTTTACCTGCAATAAGAAAATCCTGATAGGTCTGGAATTCGTCCCATTTCCCTTCGGCAGCAAGTTCAGATTGTTTGGGCCAGGTCTCCGGATCAGCCAGTTTGAATTTAGGTCCTGCTGCATCGAGAATGGATTGAATAGAGCTGACTGCTGTTTCAGATAGTGCCTTCCAGGTTTTAATTCCGGCATTATGAAGAAGTTCCTCTATCTTTGGTCCAATACCTTCCACTGCTTTCAAATCGTCCTGAGTCCACCTTCGGATGACACCAATTTTGATTAGAAATTTTTCGAGTTTGGAATCAGTTTCACCTTGTGTTGGTGTATCACTCCTGCCGGTATCCAATGCTTTTTGTAATGTAATAAGTTCCTTCCAGTTACGGTCATTAGCCAATCCTGCTTGTTGAGGCCAGGTGTTTGGATCAATGATTCGGTATTTGTCACCATACTTATTTAAAATAGCCCTCAGGTCTTCCTGAGATGTCGAAGAAAGGACAGCGAAGTTATTAATTCCGTTTTCTTTCAAAATTTCTTCCATTTTTGGTCCGATACCTTCGATCACCTGCAGTTTGTCAATACCTATAGCAGCAAAATATTTATCAGTCACGACCCCAGTCTGACTACTAAAAGAAGCTTTCTCCACGGATTTTGCTCCAACTGTCAATGCTGAAGCAGCTTCCAGTTCTCTGAGCCTGCCTCTTAATAATGAAATGTTTCCTTCAGCCTCCATTCTTTGTTTTTTGCATGCATCCAAATCTGCCTCCAGTTCACTAATACGTGTATTCAACCCAATAATTTTGGATTCGAGCTCTTCTGTTATAGCTTTATATTTACCCCAGAGCAACCAACCAATACCTAATCCAAGAAGGAATGGAAGCAACCAGGTCAACCACCAGGGTATAGAACAAAAATCAAATAAAACGATCATGATATGTATTTTTTAAAAGGTTATTTAATGATTTGTAATTCTGTCCTTCTGTTTTTTGATCTGCCCTCTTCAGAGCTGTTTTCGGCGATAGGACTTGATTCGCCTTTGGAAGAAGCATTTATTTTCTCTTTTGGCACACCTCGGGACAATAAATAGTCCTTTATGACATCTACTCTCATTTGACCCAAAAGATTATTTGCGTTATCTGATCCGATGTTGTCAGTATGCCCGGTTAATGATACTGTTTCTCCGGTTTTTGTTATACGTTTTGCCACATCATCCAGATAACTTTCGACTTCAGCGCTTTTCAGCTTTTTAGTGGAATTGAAGGCGAAATAAATAAGCGTTTTGTCTTCAATTTCTTTTACATGCTCCGTATGTACCCGCAAAGCGAAGGACACAGATTCAAATTTTTGAGTTTTGTATGCGGAATCGCAGGGTACAGCTTTTGTGACCAGAAGCACCTGATCATCACTCAGTGAAGAAAACAATTTTCTTGTCTCAGATGCCCGATTAAGTCCTGTGCTGTCTGACTCTTCAGGTGCTGAGTCTGCACAATACCATCCGGTAATTTCTAATTTGTTTTGATTGGTTGCTAAAGCAGCAAGTGAATCTCTCATTTGAGGCCAGCCTTCTCCAAGGATCGGTACACTATTCCCCCATGTAAAGAGAATAGGTCCGGTTTTTTCAGTTGACATGGTTGAAGTCGGAATCGACTTGTCGTTACAACATTTTTTGTAATCCCTGAAGAACAGCCAACCGAGGATGAGCCACAACAGCAATAGCAGCGCTATTAAAAATGCTCTCATAAAAAAGTTGGTTTTAAATGTTATGATAAAATAAAAGTGAAATGTAAAAATAATTTTGTGTTTCCAGAAATAAATTTACTTTTTATTTATTTTACTTATGGTTTTCTTCTTTATTGCACAGTACTTTAGAATAAATGCAGTATAATCATCTTATTTGGCTTGATCAAAGCAAGCAATCTCAATCAATGAAAGAAGTTTAAAATCTTTTTATAAATTTCTCTCTTAATATTTATATTTACGGCACCTAATCAAATATTACTTGAAAATGAACAAAATCGTGACCCTCGATGAGTTTATCATCAGAACTCAAAAAGAAAAGCCGGATTCATCAGGAAGTTTTACGCGTCTGCTAAGAGATATCGGAATAGCAGCTAAAATTGTAAACAGAGAGGTAAATAAAGCCGGTCTGGTTAATATACTTGGAGTGGAGGGCAGTACTAATTCTACCGGTGATGACGTACAAAAGCTTGATGTATTTGCAAATGAAAAATTTATTGAGACCTTGTCTTTCAGTGGTGAAGTGTGTGGCATTGCATCAGAAGAAAATCAGGAGTTCATCCCTGTAGCTTCTGATCATGGTCATAATGCCCAATACGTGGTAGTGATGGATCCGCTGGACGGTTCTTCCAATATTGATGTAAACGTATCGGTTGGTACTATTTTTGGAATATTCAGAAGGAAGAGTTCCGTGGAAGGTCCCTGCATCCAGGAAGATTTTTTACAAAAGGGTACTGAACTTATAGCTGCCGGTTATGTCTTGTATGGTACATCGACATTGTTGGTGTACTCTACTGGTGATGGGGTCAATGGATTTACCCTTGATCCAAGCATCGGTGAGTTTTGTCTTTCACACAGAAATATTCAAATGCCGGTATCCGGCAACTATTATTCAGTAAATCAGGGATATTACCTGAAATTTGATTTGGAGATGAGAAGATACATAGATCACTGTTCTGATCTGAATTACAGACTGAGATATATAGGTAGCATGGTGTCAGATATACATAGGATCATGTTTCAGGGTGGTATTTTCCTTTATCCCAATACCAGAAAATATCCAAAAGGGAAACTAAGACTACTTTATGAATGTTATCCTATGGCGTATATTGTCGAACAGGCAGGAGGTACTGCTTTAACTTGCAAATTGGATAGGATAATGGATATGGAAATTGCTTCCTTGCATCAGACATCATCAATTGTCATGGGTTCAAAAGATATGGTAAAGGACATGAAAGAATTTGTGGAGAAATATGGAGCTGTCATTCAATAATACAATAACAAACAATTGATGAGATTAATTATTTTCCTTTTTATTTTAATGATCAGTTTTAGTGCTCAGACCCAATTGACCATAAAATTGAATAAAATCCCATTTGATACTCCTGAAAATGCAACTATCTTTATTGCCGGAACCATGAACAACTGGAACCCGGGTAACACCAATTTTAAACTTACCAAAGATAGTTTTGACACTTACCGGATTACTTTTACACCAGCCATAGGAAATATAAAATTCAAATTTACACGAGGTTCATGGGAGACAGTGGAAGGTACAGCACAAGGGGGTTATATACCTGATCGGATATTAAATTATAGCGGACAACCGAAAATCGTTGAACTTACTATTGCCGGATGGGAAGGTGTTAATAATATTGTTTCTACAGCATCTCCTCAGGTGAGTATATTGTCGGATTCTTTCCAGATACCACAACTTAACAGAAAAAGGAAAATCTGGGTTTATTTGCCAAAGGATTACCATACAGCACAGTCCAGATATCCGGTTCTGTACATGCATGATGCTCAAAATCTTTTTGATATTAAAACAAGTTTTTCGGGGGAATGGCGTATCGATGAGAGCCTGGATAGCATGAACATAGCCGGTGACCCCGGATGTATTGTTATTGGCATTGAAAACGGAGGTAGCCTTAGACTGAATGAATATTCTCCATGGGTAAATACTCAATACGGAGGCGGTGAAGGAGATGAATACACTGCATTTATAGTAGAAACATTAAAACCATATATAGATGCCAATTTCAGAACTTTAACTGATAATGAAAATACAGGGATCATGGGGAGTTCTATGGGTGGTCTTATATCTACCTACGCCGGAATTGCCTATCCGGAGGTGTTTGGAAAAGTTGGCGCATTTTCATCGGCCTATTGGTTTTCTGAAGAATCATATCTCCAGCCTGTCAACACAAAAGTAAATGAAGAAAGTTACTTTTATATGATTGCAGGAGCTCAGGAAGGAGGTAATCAGGTTGGCGATATGGACAGAATGGCTTCTGTTCTTAAATCCAACGGGGCTAAAACCATAAATGTCAATGCGAATAGCCATTTGGATGGAAAGCATAGTGAATGGTATTGGGCAAGAGAATTCCCTAAAGCATATAAGTGGATGTTTGAAAAAAAAACTTCAGGAGTAAGTGAAGAACAGATAAACAGTTTTAAAGTGTATCAGGCTGAACAATCTTTATTTTTTGTGACTGATATTGATATAGATAAAAATGTGGTGGATCTGATTGATTTGAACGGAAATGTAATATTTTCAGGTTTTATAAATAATCATCAGGTTGAACTTAATTCAGATTATTTATTTGATGGGCTATATGTGGTACGAATCAGGTCGGGAAGGATTGGACACGTAAATTTGATATATCTGAGATAAAAAGTAAAATGACAGAATCATTCGTAGTAGCGTATATAAAATCAGACCGAATCCTTAACTCAACTACATCTATACTTCTACTGCTTTAAGATGGATTAATGTAGTGAATTCCTGCCAGTTTTTATTAGTGGGTTTATTTGTAATAGCTAATTGTTCAAGTAAGGACAGATTATGCTCCAGATTTTCCAAATCATAAGATTCTGAAATAATTTTCAGATTTTGGTCTGTAAATTTTCCTTCCAGCCAGATGGCCAATAAATTATTCTCCTCGTTTCTCATTGTATACCCTTAGACGACTATATCCGTAAATACCCTAATTAAATATGGAATTATTTTAATTAATTTTTATACCAGATTGAATTATGGTATAAAATTGGCGGTAACATCAGCTATTTAGTTGGCCCTTAAAAACCTAAATTGGGAAATACTATATTATTGGATGCTGCCTGATAATATGTAAATAATTCTTTCAAAAAGTGCCGCAACGATGATTTCCATTTATGCATCATCCTTTTAAAGTTATCACGCTTTTGATTCAATATTGTTATAAATAATGAAAGTTTCAGGCCATACTTAGTATCAGTATTATGGTTGATTCCTTTCCAAAGAAGGTCTATTGTAAATGAAGGTCTAATATAAATATGCTCATATATTAATGTTCTCCACAACCTTTCTATATTAATGTTGTCTATTGATCTTCCTTTACCATCCACACTTAATCGGATTCCGTTTTTCAATAACCTTTATACAAACTCATCTGAGGTAAACTGACATTAAATAACATGATTTTTAAACAAGTTCAATAATTTATCAAAAATTGAAATTGCATCTTGAATTCAGTTTCATAAATCGAGACCGTAGGAAAAAATAACTAAATAATTTGTATTAATTTTTTAATTGAGTTAGTTTCGCCTCATATTTACCAACATTTTCAAAATAAAGAATTAATGAAGTTTAAAATCGGTATTTTTGTTTGGCTTTTTTTATTGATCATATTTAATCAAAACATACTAATCAGCCAAAATAAGCAAAATCGAAAAAAGCCGAAGCAAAGTTCAGCTGTAAAAGTTGTTAAAAAAGAACCTTATGCTGGGTTTCAATTGCCTGTTTATTCTGAAATTCAAAGAGATTCCATAGTTGTAAAAACTGCCGGATTAGTAGTTTTCAATTCTACTTCAAATAAACCCCAATTTTACGATGGAAGTATATGGATTAATTTTACCAATGAGCGTTATATTGGCGAGCACTATGGTGGAGGTATAGTTTTTTATATTGATGAGACAGGAAAACATGGTTTGATTGCAGCTCCTTCTGACCAAGCTGAAGCAATCATTTGGGGCAATTTTAAATATGCTGTTGAATCCTATGAAACGCAGATGGGTATTGGTAAATTCAATACTAAAAAGATCGTGAGTTTTTCAAATCAGTTTGACATTGCTGCTACCATTTGTTATAATCTTAGCTTAAATGGATATAAGGATTGGTATTTACCATCAAAGGATGAAGTGTATACAATGTATCATAATTTAAAAGCCTTGGGTATTGGCAAATTTAGTGATGAGCTGTATTGGACTTCATCCGAAACAGACTTTGGTAATGCATGGGTATATAACTTTAGCACAGGGTTTGAAACCGAACAGGGCATAACAAAAAAAGCACGTGTCAGAGCAATTCGCAATTTTTAATGGCTTTCTCTCACCAAAAATAAGCTGAACAACTTAAATTATACTTTCATAATATAGCATTAGTTGTTATCAGGTGTTTTAAAATAAACAACACGGAAACCAATATGAATGCTGTTTCTTGTAGGGTCACGCCCATCTCGGTCTGCGACCCTACAGCGTCCAAATCTGTAATACCATCCTCCCCCACGTACAACTCTTTCAGATCCAGTTGACGGTCCTTTAGGATTAGATGTAGGGCTTACGCCATAATAAGAACCATCATACCAATCCTGGCACCATTCCCATACATTTCCGCTCATATCATAAATTCCAAGTTCATTCGGTAATTTGGACCCAACAGGAAATGTTTGACCACCTGAATTATCTTTATTACATGCCACTTCATCACAGTTGTTACTGCCGCTATATCTAAAATTCTTTGATAAAATGCCCCCTCTTGCTGCAAATTCATATTCAGCTTCGGTGGGCAAGCGCCAAAACCCACCATAAGTTGCGCCTAACCAATTGCAGTATTGTAAAGCATCATCATAAGTGACGCCCAAGATGGGGTGATCTTCATACCACCTAAATAACGGAGGATCCGGCATTAGTTTTTTTGTGGCTTTGCAGTAATACCTGTATTGACTAACTGTGATGTGATATTTTGAAATACTAAAATCATTGATTTGAACTTCATGAATCGGTTTTTCATCAGGATCGCATTCATACCCTTGTTCTGGTGTACATCCCATTTTGAAACTTCCACCTTTAACCATTATAACTTCCGGCAGATCAGGGATGGTAGAAAATGTGTTTAACACAAAATTATTTGAAAAAATAAATCCGAAATAAGTAAAATACAATAAAGCAGTCACGTGATTATAATTTTTAAATTTAAGTATAATGATTGTTAATTAATTTCGAATAATGCAAAATTAATCCCAAAAGTAAAATTCAACAATACAATGATAAATAATATATATCAAAATGAAAGCAAATTTTAGATATTATTGTTTTATAGAATAACTTTTCAAAACTAATACTTATAGTGATGACGTCATGATTATTGGTGTATTAGTGCTGCAATATAACCATTAATGAAAATTCAGCTCAAACAGACCCCGCAATATACTGACCCCCATTTTTACTTCACTTTTTTAGCATGATCAACGTCTGTTTTGCATTCTTCGGCTAAGTTACTTTTTTAATTATTTATGAAGTTTTAATGTAGCCATAATCTCCAGTGCCTTTTGCATTCTTTTTTCTATTGCTTTTACTGATAGTTGCAGGTTTTGAGCAATCTCCTGGTATGTCATTTTTTCCATCCTGTTCATAAGAAATACCACACGGGATGATTCCGGCATTCTTTGAATGGTATCTTCCAGTTTTTTTCTGAATTCATCCAATTCAATGAGGAATTGTGGATCCATGTTATCCTGCTGAAGAACAAAATTTGAATTGTAGTTATTTTTGACTTTTTGATGTCTGACATGATCCAGAAATAAATTATTTCCAACAGTGAAAACAAATGATCTGGCCTTTTCCTTTTCTACTTTACTGATATTATTCCAGAGTCTTACAAAAGCTTCCTGAGCAATATCTTCAGCAAAATCAAAATCATTACATTTAGCAAATATATAGGTTCTTAGCCCGGGAAATTTCTCGAGATAGAATAATTTAAATTCAGTCTCATTAAAGAATGTCATAATTTATTCATTATGACATTAACTTTAAGATATTGTATGGCTTGTTTATATCCTTCAAGACCAAGACCAACTACGCTCCATATGGCAGAATTTTTTACATAATTGATGTGTCGAAAGGATTCCCGCTTGTATATATCTGTCAAATGTACTTCTACTACAGGCGTAGTGATAGCCAGTAATGCATCAGCTATGGCAATCGATGTATGAGTAAAACCACCTGCATTTAGTACGATGCCATCATAGGTGAATCCTACCTGATGCAATTTATCAATAATATCGCCTTCGTGATTGGACTGATAATAATGTAAATTAAATTCAGGAAATTCTTTTTCCAGATTATAAAAGTAGTCATCAAAAGAAGTAGTCCCGTATATTTCCGGTTGTCGTTTTCCTAATAAATTTAAATTAGGACCATTGATGATGATGATTTGGATCATAAGTTAATTAGCAATATCTGACATAAACTTGATACGGGTAAGTAGTATTTCTTCTTCATTTATATCATCTTCCTGCAACTTTCTGATAGCAGAGTCGACGGAGTCAGTGTGTGCACCCTTAAAGTAATCAAATATTTCTTCAATAATATCCTCATCTACTTTATCTTTGATATAGTAATTAATATTCAGCTTGGTACCGGCATCTGCAATGCTATTCAGTTCATATAATAACTCGTCTAAAGTCATTTCTACATTGCGTGCAATGTCTTCAAATGGCATTTTTCTGTCTATGGATTGTATAATGGTTACTTTATTTCTGGATTTATTAGCTACTTGTTTTATAACGACTTCAGTTGGGCGGTCTATTTCATTTTCTTCTACATATTTTTTTATCAGTTCAATAAATGGTTTAGCAAATTTTTGAGCCTTACCCTGACTCACACCCGATATCTGAAGCATATCATCCATGCAGATTGGATAAAAAGTAGCCATGTCCTGAAGTGATGGCTCAGAAAAGATCACCCAGGGTTGAACTTTAATTTTTTTTGCTTCAGATTTTCTCAGGTCTTTTAACAATTCGATTAAGACATCATCCAAAGCAGCACCTTGCCCGGCACCAAAATCCATATCACCATCATCTTTTATAGTGAAATCCCTGTTCAGAGGAATCATAATCGATTCCGGTTGTTTTATAAACTTTTTACCATTTTTGGTAAGTTTCAGAATGCCGTATTGCTCTATTTCTTTGAAAAGCAAATTATGTAATATCGCCTGACGGAAAATGGTATGCCAGAATAATTCATCTTTAGCAGAACCGGCTCCGAATAGTGGCAATTTGTCAAATTTGAAATCCTTCATTTCTTTTGACATCTTACCTGTGATGAACTCCACCAGAATTTTTACTGTGTAATTTTCATTCAGTTGTGCGACAACCTGAAGAGCCATTTTCATCTGATCTTTGACTTCTTCCTTCTGTTTTGGAAACTTGCAGTTGTCACACATATTGGAACAATTGGAAGCATCATATTCTTCGCCGAAATAGTGGAGCAAAAATTTTCTGCGGCAGGTACTGGTTTCTGCATAAGCGATGACTTCTTCCATAAGTTGAGCACTTAATTCTCTTTCAGCCACAGGTTTGTCTCTCAGAAATTTTTCAAGTTTTAAAATGTCTTTATAAGAATAAAAAGCAAGACAATCACCTTTTAATCCATCCCTTCCTCCACGTCCTGTTTCCTGATAATAGTTTTCGATACTTTTAGGAATATCATAATGAATGACAAATCGCACATCAGGTTTGTCTATACCCATGCCAAAAGCTATAGTAGCTACTATAACTTCCACTTCTTCCATCAGAAAATCATCCTGCACCTGCGTTCTTGTCTTGGCATCCAAACCAGCATGGTATGCTGCAGCTTTTATACCATTGACATTCAGCACTTTGGCGATTTCTTCGGTAGATTTTCTGGATTGAACATATATGATACCTGACTTTCCTTTTGAAGTTTTGATAAATTGTATAATACTCTTAATCGTGTGATCTTTGTTTATTTTTGGTCTGATCTCATAATAAAGATTGTCTCTGTTGAATGAAGATATAAATATTTCCGGCTCTTCCATTTCCAGACTTTTTACTATATCCGTCTGTACTTTTGGGGTAGCTGTTGCCGTTAAAGCAATGATGGGAATATTATCGCCGATTGCAGAGATCATAGTCCGGATTCTTCGGTATTCAGGTCTGAAATCGTGTCCCCATTCAGAGATACAATGTGCTTCATCTACTGCTACAAATGAAATATTGCTTTTTTGAAAAAACTCAATATTTTCATCTTTTGTTAATGTTTCCGGAGCTATGAAAAGCATTTTTGTTTTACCACTTACTATCTCAAATTTCACATCGGTCATCTGGGACTTATTGAGAGAAGAATTAAGAAAGCTGGCAATATTATCTTCCTGACTGTATCCTCTGATGGAGTCTACCTGATTTTTCATTAATGCAATGAGGGGAGATATAATAATGGCCGTACCTTCCATCATCATTGCGGGAAGCTGATAACATAGAGATTTACCTCCGCCTGTTGGCATAATGACAAATGTATTCTTTTTGTCTAAAACACTTTTTACTATCTGTTTCTGTTCTCCTTTGAATGATTCGAATCCAAAGTATTTCTTTAGTGAGGAATTAATATCCTGCTCAGTGAAAACCATATTTTATATTACGTTCAGTGTATTATTTGATAAATAAATCAGTAACAAAAGGATGTTAATTATTTTTTTGAAAATAAAAATGAGTATATTTTCAGGGTAAGGATTTAACTAAGTTGCCACCAAAAAGCTCTGCATTTTAGTATCAATATTAAAATTTAAATTTACTCAAAACATTCTCAAATAATTATTTAATCCTAAATGTCCAAATTTAATGTGTTTGAATTGTCTGTGGCATTATAATGTCTTAAGTTGAACATTATTTTAAAATCCTGATAAGTTCCTCATCTGATTAAACATCAAAGAACACTCAATAGTGAATCAATGTCAAAAGATCAGGAATTATCTTTAAAAGTATAAAATAATAATTAATATTCCAAATTTTACAAATAAAAAATCAATTTAATGATTCACTCAAGAGTCAAAACTCCCTTTTTTTTGTAAGTTTGGGCTTTATTAAAAGTACCTTTTTTAATTTAGCTGCCAAAATTACAATTTTGAATCCGAACCAACGTATAGAAATAAAAGAAAAGATTGAAAATACATTAAAAATTGAAGGAAATGCCCTGTTGAAGCTTTCAGATAGTATTTCAGAAGAGGTTTGTGAAGCTGTATTAAATTTCTTTTATACCAAGGGCAGAGTGATTGTAACCGGTATAGGCAAAAGTGCTATTGTTGCACAAAAGATCGTTGCGACTTTAAATTCAACAGGGACATCATCCGTATTTATGCATGCAGCGGATGCCATTCACGGAGATCTGGGAATGATAGGTCCGGAGGATATTGTTTTATGTATTTCAAAAAGTGGAGATACCCCGGAAATTAAAGTACTTGTTCCACTCATTAAAGGATTTGGTAATTTATTAATCGCTATGGTGAGCAATTCAACTTCTTATCTTGCCAAAAATGCTGACCATAATATCTTTATTCCGGTTGATAACGAAGCAGATCCTAATAATCTGGCACCTACAACCAGCACTACACTCCAAATGGCAATGGGAGATGCTATTGCAATAGCATTATTATCATTAAGAGGATTTTCGCATAATGAATTTGCCAAATTTCACCCTGGTGGAAGTTTAGGCAAACAACTTTATATGAAAGTGGCTGATTTGAGCAGTCAAAATGAGAAACCAAAGGTATATGAAAATGATAGTATCCGAAAGGTAATTTTGGAAATATCTTCCAAAAGACTTGGCGCTACAGCTGTGGTGGATGATAATGAAAACATTAAAGGGATTATTACGGACGGAGATTTGAGAAGAATGCTTGAACATAAAGAAAGCGACACCTATACAAAAGCCTTAGATATTATGACTCCGCACCCAAAGCATATTCAGAAAACCAATCTGGCTATTGATGCTCTTGGTATGATGAGAAAGTATAGCATCACCCAATTGATTGTATTGAATGAAAACAA